>JBGASI010000038.1:0-15053 GCA_044229815.1 Vicinamibacteria bacterium
GCTGGCGCGCACCTCGTCGGCCAGGGCCTGCACCACCTCGCGCGACGCCGAGAGGTCCTGCGCCCCGAGCTCCGCGAGCCGGGCGACGGTGTCGCCGAGCTCGGGCCGGCGTGACAGGGCGTGGCCCACGAGCGCCGCCCAGGCCGCCGGGTGGCCCTGCCGGGCCAGCGCGGCCGCGACGCGGTCGAGCGTCGCCAGTGTCTCCTCGCGCTCCGCCTCCTCGACACCCTCGCGCTCGGCCTCGGTCTCCCACGCCTCGAGCAGCGAGACGAGGGCGCCCGCGGCGGCCGGCTGTCGCACCTGGGCGAGGTGCAGCAGCGCCTCGCGCGCCAGGAAGCCGGGGTGGCCGGGCGCGGCCAGCCGGGCGACCGCCTCCGTCTCGGGCTCGACCGGCTCGCCCGCGGGGCGCGGCAGCAGGCGCAGCAGGTAGATCCAGTTGCGCCGGGCGAAGTCGTTGGCCGGCTCCTGCGCCGGTCCCAGCAGGCGCTGGAGCGCGATCCCGCGCGCCCGATCGCCGTGGACGACGAGCAGGTCCAGCAGCAGCCGGCGCCGCTCGCGCCGCTCCTCGCGCTCGAGCTCGTCGAGCAGCGTCGCGGGCCCGAGGCCGGTCTCGAAGAAGGCCATCACCGACTGCAGCTGCGCCTGGCGGTCGGGCTTCTCCATGACCTGGCGCAGCCGCTTCTCGTCGAGGGCTTGGTGGCCCTTCCTCGTGAGCGGCTCGGTGTAGCCGGGCTCGACCTTCTTCTCCGCGGCCAGCCGCTTGGCGAGGCCGAACATCTCGACCGCGCCCCCGAGGTTGCCCGCGTTGAACTGCTCGGTCGCGGCGGTCACGAGGTGGCGGTAGCGGCGCGCGACCTCGACCGGGTCCTCGGCGAGGGCGACGATCTGCTTCATCGCCTGCACCTCGCGCGGCGGCTCGACGTCGGCGGTGTCCGCCATCTCCTTCGGGATCGCCCAGTCGGGGATCTCGCCGCCGAGGCTGCGGAAGACCTGGTCCGCCGCCGAGGCGACGCCGGCCGCTCGCAGCCGGCGCAGGTTGGCCTCGAGCTCGCGCTCGCTGCGCGCCTCGGTCGCGGCGATCGCGATTGCCTGGGAGGCCACCCGGCGCTGGACCGCCTCGGCGACGAGGCCCGGTGTCAGCGCCGAGCGCCGCAGGTGCTGCTCGAGCAGCGACAGCCGCACGAGGCCCGGCGACATCGCCGGCGGGGCGACGGGGACCGGGCTCGACTGCTCCGCCAGGTGGCGGATGTTGTCGAGCGAGCCGCTGCGCACCATCTCGGACTCGCCGAGGTGGCGCAGCCCGCGGCGCAGCCGGTCGCGTTCGCCGGGCGGGCTGGCGGCCGCGAGCACCTCGCCGACCTGCCGCAGCCAGGGGGTCAGCCGCTCCCGCTCGACCAGGTCGAACTCGCCGATCACGCTCAGCTTGGGCAGCGCGAAGAGCAGCAGGTCGACGATCGGCAGCACCTCGCGCGAGGGCTGGCTCTCGGCCCAGGCCCACAGCTCCGCGGCCGCGTCCGCCGGCGCCACCCCGGTGAAGGCCAGCACGGAGTCGGCCACCATCAGCGGCGGCATCCGGTCCGCGAGGTACTGCTCGATCTCCTCGAGCGCCGAGGCCAGCTCGCTCGGCAGGTCGCTTCTCCCGGAGAGCGGGGGGCCGAGCGGCACCGCCGGCGTGTCGTCGAGCACCCCGTAGCCGACCTGCGCCGGGGCCTCCTGGCCCTCGCCGGCGAGGGCGGCCCCGAGCACCCGCAGCATCTCGCCGGCTTCCGCCGCCTCGAGCGCCCGCCGCATCTCGGCGGCGTCGGCGTAGCGCGCGTCCGGCGACTTGGCGAGCGCCCGCATCACGAACGGCTCGAGCGCCGGGGGCACGTCCGGGGCCGCGCGCGACAGCGGCTCGGGCTCCTTGTGGGCGACCGCGTAGAGCACCGCGGGGATCGTGGGCCCGGTGAACGGCCGCCGCCCGGCCAAGAGCTCGTAGAACAGCGCCCCGGCCGAGAACACGTCGCTGCGCGCGGTCGTCGGCACGCCCTGCGCCTGCTCGGGCGCCATGTAGTAGGGCGTGCCCATGATCACGCCGGTCGCGGCCGCGTCCTGCTGCCGGGCCAGGCCGAAGTCCATGATCTTGATCTGGCCGCTCGGCAGCACGTGCACGTTGCCCGGCTTGAGGTCGCGGTGGACCATGCCCTTGCCGTGGGCGAAGGCGAGGCCGTCGAGGACCTGGCCCATGATCTTGAGCTTCTCGTCGAGCGAGCGGATCGAGCCGTGCTCGATCAGCTCGCGCAGGTCGTAGCCCTCGAGCAGCTCCATCGCCATGAAGGCGATGCCCTGCTCCTCGCCGAAGTCGTAGACCGTGATGATGTTCGGGTGATTGAGCTTGGCGGCGGCCTGGGCCTCGCGCAGGAAGCGGTGGCGGGCGTTCTCGTCCTCGCTGAAGCGGCCCTTCATCGTCTTGATCGCGACGTCGCGATCGAGCACCGGGTCGTGCGCGCGGAACACCTCGCCCATGGCGCCCTGCCCGAGCTTGTCGCCGAGCCTGTACTTCCCGAGCTTCGTGGGCTGCATGTCGAGGCGCCGGTCATCGTAGCACGCGCCGCCGGCACGCGTTCCGGACCCGCCCGCTTTTGATCTAGACTGCCGGGGACGGCCCGCGCGGCCGCCCGGCGCCGACGCCACCCTTCCAGCAGGAGGACCCATGCCGCAGCCGAACGGGAACGTGAAGGCCGCTCTCGACTACCTCGACAGGAACCTGGCGGCGTTCCAGAAGCAGCTGGTCGACCTCAGCCGGATCCCCGGCGTCTCCGCCGAGCCCGCCCCGAACGAGCACCTCAAGCGCTCGGCGGAGGCGACGGCCGAGGTGCTGCGCGCCGCCGGCGTCGAGCACGTGCAGCTGCTCGAGCTGCCCGGGGTGCACCCCTACGTGTACGGCGACTGGCTCAACAGGCCCGGCGCCCCCACGCTGCTGCTCTACGGCCACCACGACGTGCAGCCCCCGGGCCGGCCCGAGAAGTGGATCTCGCCGGCCTACGAGCCGACCGTGCGCGACGGCCGCCTCTTCGGCCGCGGCACCGCCGACGACAAGGCCGGCGTGATGACGCACGTCGCCGCGGTGGCGTCGTACCTCAAGTCGACCGGCGAGCTGCCGGTCAACGTGCGCTTCGTGATCGAGGGCGAGGAGGAGATCGGCTCCGAGCACCTCGGCGACTTCCTGAAGGCCTACAAGGACAAGCTGGCGGCGGACTTCATCGTCCTCTCCGACACCGCGAACTTCGACACCGGCATCCCGGCGCTCACCTACCAGCTGCGCGGGATCTGCACGATCGACCTCACCGTGCAGACGATCGCCCAGCCGGTCCACAGCGGGATGTGGGGCGGCCCGGTGCCCGACCCGGTCCAGATCATCTGCGGGCTGATCGCCGGGCTCACCGGCCGCAAGGGCGAGCTCGACGTGCCCGGCCTGTACAAGCAGGTGGCCAAGACCCCCGCCAAGCAGCTCAGCCGCATCCGCAAGCTGCCCTTCAAGGAGGCCAAGTTCAAGCGCGAGGCCGGGATGATGAAGGGCATGACGCTCGCGGGCGAGCGCGGCTTCTCCGTCTACGAGAAGCTGTGGACGCGCCCGGCCCTGACGGTGATCGCCTTCGACGCGCGGCCGATCAAGGGCTCGTCGAACCAGATCATCGACCACGTCACGGCGCGGCTCTCGCTGCGCACGGTGCCGAACATGGACGCCAAGGCCGCGGGCCGCGCGATCGTCCGCAAGCTGACCAGCAAGCCGCCGTATGGCGCGAAGGTGACGGCCGAGATCGTCGGCTCGACGCCGTGGTGGACGACCGACCCGGAGGGGCCGGCCTTCGAGGCGGCCCGCCGCGCGCTCAAGGCCGGCTACGGCAAGGAGACGGCGATGATCGGCGCCGGCGGCTCGATCGGCTTCGTCGGGCCGTTCGCCGAGATGCTCGGCGGCGCGCCGTGCATCCTGATGGGCGTCGAGGACCCGCTGTGCAACGCCCACTCGGAGAACGAGAGCCTGCACCTCGGCGACTGGAAGAAGTCGATGAAGTCGGCCATCCACATGTACGACGAGCTGTCGCGCGTGCCGCTCAAGGCGAAGAAGAAGAAGTAGCGGCGCGGCTCGCGCCGAAGAAGGTCCGCGCCTCGTAGTCGTTGTGGCGGCGGCAGCGCAGCTCGATGTTCTCGGCGCTCGCCTCGCCCCCGGCCGCGTACGGGCGCACGTGGTGGAACTCCACGAACGCGCGCTCGTCGCAGCGGCGGCCGTTCGTGCCGACGAAGGCGCAGCGGCCGAGATCGCGCAGCCAGACGGCGCGGCGCACCTCGGCCGGGATGTGCCGCGAGCCCGGCGCGGGCGGCTGGGACGGGCGGGGGTGCTCCGTGGCGGCGAACTTGCTGCGCAGCAGGTCCGCGAGCAGCGCCGTGAAGGCCCGGTCGAGCACGCTGGCGTCGTCGCCCGAGGGGATCGCGTGCCGCAGCATGTCCTTGGCGAGGCGCAGCTTCTCGAGTGTCGTGCCGCCGATCGTGACCTGCAGCCGGTAGAGGTCCGGCGCCAGCGGCCGGACGTCCCCCGAGGGTGCCGGGCGCCAGGAGGGCGGTGGCGGCGGGGCTTCCCGGGCCGCCGGGGCCGGGGGCGGCGGGGGAGCCGAGGCCCCCGGCGTCGGCAGCTTCCGGACGAAGGCCGGGGCCTCCGGGAAGGGCGCCAGCCGCGCCACCATCTCCTCGACCTGCGCCCTTCGCTTCCCGCGCGCCGAGTCGAGCACGGCGGCGTGGTTCTCGGGCGTCAGGTGCGGTCCGAGCAGCCGGACGGTCGTGAGGTTGACCGCCCCGCTGGCGACTTGCTCGAGCACCCGCGGGAGGCGCCGGGCCGCGCGGGCGGCCTCGAGGTGGTTGTAGACGTCGTGCTCGGACAGGCCGAGGGTCTCCCGGCAGTAGGCGAAGAGGGAGGAGTACCCGGCGCGCAGGTGCACGTCGCGCGTGTCGAGCTCGGCCAGGTGCGCCAGCAGCAGCGCCGTGGCCCGGCGCGCGCGCGCCACGAGCCGCTTCGCCCGCGCCACGAGCTCGGCGTCGGGAAGCCGGCGCAGTGAGGCGAGCACGTCGTGCCTCGGTCGCTCTTCCATCGCCGCCTCCCCTCGCTCCTGCGGCGATCGTAGGGGAGGGGCCGACCGCAATGGGTCCCCTCGCCCCGCCGCCGGCGGCCTAGGCGGCGAAGGGGTCGCGGACCTCGAGGACCGGGAACGTCCGGAAGTCGGCGTCGCGGGTGTGGAGCGTGCGCACCCCGTGCTGCTTCAGCAGCGCCGCGAGGTGGGCGTCGGGGACGAGGTTGCCCCGGACGGGGAAGCCGCCCGTCACCTCGCGGTAGACCTCGAGAAAGCCGTTCTCCTCGGCGAGCAGGCGCACGCGGGGCAGCGCGACGAGCGCGTCGACGTTGCGCAGCGCCTCCGAGGGCGTGAGCGGCGAGGAGAAGATGCCGGTGTGCGTGGCGATGCGCAGGTAGGACATCACCGTGGGCCAGCCCAGGCAGAAGATGTCGCCGCCCGCGGCCGCCTGCCGAAGGAACTCCCGCGCGGGCTCGTGGACGGGGCTCGATGAGTCCGAAGCGTAGAGCAGGACGTTGACGTCGCAGGCGAAGCTCACGGCTCGCCGGCCCGGTCCGGGCGGTCGAGGATCGCGTAGACGAGATCCCGGTCGTCCAGATCGACGAGGGCGCCCATCGGGCGGGCGGTCCACTCGAAGGGCGGCGCGACCGGCTTCTTCGGTCTCGCCGCGAGCGCCTCGGCCAGCAGCCGCGACACCCACTCGCCCAGCGTGCCGCCCTCGCGGCGCTGGAGCTCGCGCAGGTCCTTCAGGACCGGGGCCTCGATGTCCAGGGTCGTTCTCACGCATCTGATGCTCGCTGATCGCGCACCAGGTGTCAAAGGGCCAGCGGGGGCGGCAGCGCGGCGGGTTCTGGGGGGGGGAGGAAACGGAAACGGCCCGCGCAGCGGGGACTGCGCGGGCCGGGATTGAAGGCGGTTCCTTCGGGCGCCTGGCGGACGGCGCCCGAGGGAGGGGCTAGCTCCAGAGACGGTCCCAGGAGCGCTCCTTGTCCCACTCGGGCGTCGGCTCGAAGTAGCCGGGCTCCTTCAAGTGGGCCTTGATCACCTCCGGGTTCGGCTCGACGCCGAGGCCGGGGCGGTCGGGCACGACCGCGAAGCCCTTCTCGATCACCGGCGCGGGCGTCACGATGTCGCCCCACCACGGCACGTCGAGCGAGTGGTGCTCGAGGGCGATGAAGTTCTCGGTCGCCGCCGCGCAGTGGACGTTCGCCATGAACGAGATCGGCGTCCCGGCGAAGTGCATCGCCATCGGCACGCCGTGCTCCATCGCAAAATCGCCGATCTTCTTGGTCTCGAGGATGCCGCCCGCGCTCGCCAGGTCGGGGTGGATCGCGTCGACCGCGCCCATCTCGATCAGCTTGACGAAGTCTTCCTTCAGGTAGATGTCCTCGCCGGTCAGGATGGGGACCGTCGTCTCGGCGGCGATCTGCTTCATCAGGTGGCCGAACTGCCAGGGCACCATGTCCTCCATCCACGCGAGGTTCCACTTCTCCATCGCGCGCGCCAGCTTGATGCAGGAGTTGACGCCGATGTGGCCGAAGTGGTCGGTGGAGAGCGGCACCTCCATGCCGATGATCGAGCGGATGCCGCCGACGTACTCGTCGAGCAGGGCGATTCCCTTGTCGGTGATCTCGACCCCGGTGAAGGGGTGCATCGTCATGGCCCGCTCCTGCACGGTCTGACCGATCGGCACGGAGAGCGCTCCCGGGACGTCGCGGATCAGCTCGATGCCGAAGTCCACCTTCAGGTAGGTGATCCCGAGGTCCATGCGCTCCTTGAGCCGCTTGCCCTGGGCGACCCCGTCCTTCACCTGGTCGGTGTCGGCGTAAAGGCGCACGCGGTTGCGGAACTGCCCGCCGAGCATCTGGTAGACCGGCACCCCGAAGGCCTTGCCTGCGAGGTCCCAGCACGCCATCTCGATCGCGCAGACGCCGCCCGCCTGCCGCGCGGGAGCCCCGAACTGCTTGATCTTGCGGAACACCTTGTCCACGTTGCAGGGGTTCTCGCCGATGATCCGGTTCTTGAGCAGCAGCGCGTAGGTCTTGCTCGCGCCGTCGCGCACCTCGCCGTAGCCCGAGAGGCCCTGGTTCGTGTCGATGCGGATGATCGGGTCGTACATCGGCGCCTTGCCGAGCACCGCGACGCGGATGTCC
This sequence comes from Vicinamibacteria bacterium, assembly GCA_044229815.1. GTDB lineage: Bacteria > Acidobacteriota > Vicinamibacteria > Fen-336 > Fen-336 > DATBSL01. The sequence continues at coordinate 7,256 of JBGASI010000038.1, forward strand.
GTGATCTTCAGGTCGGCCGGCTTCGACGCGGTCTGCACGTTGCCGAGCGCCGCCTCGGCGTCGCGCTCCGTGGCGAGCGACAGCGCCGAGGCGCCGGCCGCGGCCATGCCGGCGGACTTGAAGAACGAACGCCGTCCGAGAAGGGAAGAAACCGCAGGCTTCATGAGACCTCCAGGCTTGGGGGAACGGTGCGACGTCGAGGGCCGGGCAGCGCCGTGCGGACGGGCCGCTGCGCGCGTCCGCTGGATCATAGATCAGCCGGCCGGCGCCTGCAGCTTCGGCGTCGCGGGTACCGGCTCGGCGGGCTCGTCGGCGAAGCGCACGTGGGCGCGGTGGCCGTCGCCGTCGGCGAAGCGCTGCACCAGCCAGGTCTCGACGAAGGCCTCGACCTTGCGCCGGCAGGCCTCGCGCACGAGCGGCACGTGCTGGCGCGCGCGCAGGGCGGAGAGCGCGGTCAGCTCGGAGCGCAGGCGCTCCTCCACGAGCTGCTCGTCCCGGAACACGCTGCCCGCGCGCACCTCGTAGCGCAGCGCGGAGACGTCGACGCTCGGGCGGTTCCAGGCGATCGGCGGCGCCACGACGTAGACCTCCTTGCCCTCGAGCCGGAAGCGCCACTCCCGGTCGAGGTCGAGGTAGTACGTGTACTCGACCGGCGCGCGCGCCTCCACCACCACGTCGGGCAGACTGAGCGCCCCCCACAGCACCGCGGCCTCGTCGCGCCGCTCGAACACCTCGAGCTGGCGCAGCTCGGCGAACTGCAGCCGCGTCGTGCCGTGCAACTCGGTCGCGTACGAGCGGAAGCTCGTGGTCACGCTCCCGGTGCGGAACGCGGCGGCCACCTCGCGCAGGTCGCGCAGGGCCTGGCGGCCTCCCTCGATCATCTCCGTAGGCAGGCTGCGCGCCGAGCGCACGACGTAGGCGACGCCCCCGGTCACGATCGCGACGACGGCGACCGCGGCGGCGGCGAAGGCCCACGGCGCGTGCGAGGGACGCGGCGCCCGGGCCGGCGCGGGAGGCGGTTGCACGCCTCTAGCGTACCTCCGGGCGGGCGCCCGTGGGCGGGCCGCCGCGGCGGGGAGCGGCGATGCGCTACGCTACACGGACGATGGCCTACACCTCCCTGCTGGACCGGCTGGGCCTGCACCGGCGCGAGCTGCGCGCCTGGGCCTACTACGACGTCGCCAACTCCGCGTTCATGACGACGGTGTTGATGATCTTCCCGGTCTACTTCGTGCGCGTGCCGGCCGCCTCGCTGGCCGCCGAGGTGGCCCGCTCGCGCTTCGCCTTCGCCACGTCGCTGGCGGTCGTGCTGGTCGGCCTGCTCGGCCCGTTCCTCGGCGCCGTGGCCGACTACCGCGGCAGCAAGAAGGCCTTCCTCGGGGCGTTCCTGGCGCTCGGCGCCAGCGCGACCGCGGCCCTCGTGTTCGCGACCGAGGGCCGCTCGGCGCTCGCGCTCGGCGTCTTCGTCGTCGCCAACGTCGGCGTCACCTCGACGCTCGCCTTCTACAACGCGCTGCTGCCGGGCATCGCCTCCGAGCAGGAGGTCGACCGCGTCTCGACCGCCGGCTTCGCCATGGGCTACCTCGGCGGCGGCGTGCTGTTCGCGTTCAACCTGCTGATGATCTCGAGCCCGGAGCGCTTCGGCCTCGCCGACGCCGGGCAGGCCACGCGCGTCGCCTTCCTCAGCGTGGCCGTGTGGTGGGTCCTCTTCTCGATCCCGCTCTTCCGCCACGTGCCCGAGACGCCGCCGCGGGCCGAGACGGGCGAGGCCGGGGGCGGCGGGGCGCTCGCGATCGCGCTGCGCCGCCTCGGCGGCAGCTTCCGCGACCTGCGCCAGCACCGCGACGCGGGCCTGCTGCTGCTCGCGTTCCTGATCTACAACGACGCGATCAACACGATCATCCGCATGGCCACGACCTACGGCGACGAGATCGGGATCCCGCCCACCCAGATGATGCTGACGCTGCTGATGGTGCAGCTCGTCGGTGTGCCGTTCGCCTTCGCCTTCGGCCTGCTGGCGGACCGGGTCGGCACGAAGCGGGCGATCTTCGTGGCGCTCGCGGTCTACGCCGGGATCTCGGTCTACGGCTTCGTGCTGCACACGCCGGCGCAGTTCTTCCTGCTCGGCTTCCTGGTCGCCACCGTGCAGGGCGGGGCCCAGGCCCTGTCGCGCTCGCTGTTCGCGACCCTGATCCCGAAGCACAAGGCCGGCGAGATGTTCGGCTTCTTCGGGGTCTTCGACCGCTTCGGGGGCGCGATCGGCGCGGCGGTCTTCGGCGTGATGCTCTCGCTCACCGGCTCGAGCCGGCCCGCCATCCTCACGCTCATCGTCTTCTTCGCGATCGGCGGCTACCTGCTCTCGCGGGTCGACGTCGAGCGGGGGCGTCGCCAGGCGCGCGAGGCCGAGGCGGCGGCGCTGCCGGCCGGGGCGGGACACTGACCGGCGTCACAGGGCCGTCGCGGGCGGGGTGCTAAGATGAATCGAGTTGCGATGCGGACACGCGCCGCGACGTTCCCCAACCCGCGCCGGTCCCGGCGCCCCGGCGCCCCGGCGGCCGTCGCGCTGGCCCTCGTGCTGCTGCCCGGCTGCTCGATCCGCTCGCTCGCCGTCAACAAGGTGGGCGACGCCCTGGCCGGCACCGGGACGAGCGTGGCCTCCGACGACGACCCCGAGCTCGTCGGCGCGGCCGTGCCGTTCGGCCTCAAGACCATGGAGAGCCTGCTCGAGCAGTCGCCGCGCCACCGCGGGCTGCTGCTCGCCTCCGCGAGCGGCTTCGTGCAGTACGCCTACGGCTTCGTGCAGCTGCCGGCCGACCTCGTCGAGGCGCAGGACCTGGCCCGGGCCACCGAGCTGCGCGAGCGGGCGCGCCGGCTCTACCTGCGCGGCCGCGACTACGGCCTGCGCGGCCTGGAGCTCGAGCTGCCGGGCCTGCGGGCGGCGCTCGCGCGCGACCCGAAGGCGGCGCTGGCCGGGGCCGGGAAGCGGCAGGTGCCGCTGCTCTACTGGACCGCCATGGGCTGGGCCGGCGCGATGGCGCTCAAGGTGAACGACTCGGAGCTCAGCGCCGACCAGCCGCTGGTCGAGGCGCTCGCCCGGCGGGCGCTCGAGCTCGACCCGTGCTGGGGGCTCGGCTCGATCCACGAGTTCTTCGTCAGCTGGGAGGCGGGGCGCTCGTCGATCGGCGGCTCGCTCGAGCGCGCGCGCGAGCACTTCGAGGAGGACCTGCGCTGCGCGCAGGGCCGCCGCGCCTTCCCCTACGTGGCGCTCGCCGAGAGCGTCAGCGTCGCGAAGCAGGACAAGGCCCAGTTCCGCGAGCTGATGGAGAAAGCGCTCGCGCAGGACGTGAGCCGACCCGACGACCAGCGGCTGGCCAACCTGCTCGCGCAGAAGCGCGCGCGCTGGCAGCTGGGGCGTCTCGACGAGCTGTTCATCGAGTAGCCGCGCCCCGAGGAGACCCATGAAAGCCCGCCCGCTCGCCCTCTTCGTGATCCTGGCCCTCGGCCTGCTCGCCGGCTGGCCGGCCCCGCGCGAGGTCTCGGCCCAGGCGCCGATCGTCGTGCGCATGGCGACGCTCGTGCCCGACGGCTCCTCGTGGCACCTGGTGCTCAAGGAGACCGCCGAGAAGTGGCGCCAGCTCTCGGGCGGCCGCGTCAGCGTGCGGCTCTTCCCGGGCGGCGTCGCCGGGGACGACCCGGACGTGGTGCGCAAGATGCGGCTCGGCACGCTCAACGCCGGGGTGCTCACCTCGGTCGGCGTCGCCGAGATCGACAAGTCGGTCTACGCGCTGGGCATCCCGCTCGCCTTCGACTCCTACGAGGAGGTCTACTGGGTGCACGAGCGGATGCGGCCCAAGCTCGAGGCCGCGCTCGAGCAGAAGGGCTTCGTCGTCCTCAACTGGGTCGACGGCGGCTGGGTCCACTTCTTCACGCAGAAGCCCGTGGCCGTGCCGGACGACCTGCGCGCGCTGAAGCTGTTCAGCTGGGCGGGCGACGCGCAGTCGGTCGAGGTCTGGCGCTCGGCCGGCTTCAACCCGGTGCCGCTGCCCTCGACCGAGATCGCGACGGCGCTGCAGACTGGCCTGGTGCAGGCGCTCGGCTCGCCGCCGCAGGTGGCGGTGATCTCGCAGTTCTTCAACCACGCCCGCTACATGACCGACCTGCGCTGGCAGCTGCTGCTCGGGGCGACGCTCGTCAGCAAGGCCACCTGGGACAAGATCCCGGCCGACCTGCAGCCGCAGCTGCGCCAGGCGACGCTCGAGGCCGGGGCCCGGCTGCAGAAGGAGATCCGCGAGGCCGAGGCGCGCGACGTGCAGGCGATGCAGAAGCGCGGCCTGAGCGTCGTGCCCGTCTCGGCCGCGCAGCGCGCGCAGTGGGCCAAGCTGACCGAGAGCCTCTACCCGACGATCCGCGCCAAGGTGGTGCCGGCCGAGGCGTTCGACGAGGCGCTGCGCCTGCGGGCCGAGTACCGCAAGCAGAAGGGCGCGAAGTGAGCGAGGCGGCGGCGCCCCCGGCCGGCGGCGCCGCGGTCGACGGCTCGCTCTCCCCGCTGCCCGCCTGGCGGGCCCTGCGCGTCGCGCGCCGGCTCGAGCACGGCCTGCTGATCGCGGCGCTGCTGGCGACGGCGGCCCTGCCGCTGGCGGACACGCTGGGCCGCCCGTTCGGCGCCCACGTGCCGGCCGGGGCCGACTACCTGCAGCAGCTCGTGCTGTGGCTCGCCTTCCTCGGCGGCCTCGTCGCGACGCGCGAGCGGCGGCACCTGACCTTGTCCACGGCCGAGCTGTTCGGCGAGCGCACGCTGGTGCGCCGCGCGGGCCGCGTCCTCGCCGCGGCCGTGTCCGCGGCGACCGTGGCCGTCCTGACCTACGCGGCGGTCGGCCTGGTGCTGGCCAACCGCGAGGAAGGCAAGACGCTGCTGGGCGGGGTGCCGGTCTGGTGGCTCGAGCTGGTGATGCCCGCGGCGCTCGGCCTGATGGCCCTGCGCTTCGCCTGGAACGCCTCGCGCGGCTGGGCGGGCCGGCTGCTGGCGCTCGCCGCGGTCCCGGCGGCCTTCGCGCTCGGCCTCGTCCCGGAGCGGCTGGCCGCGGCCGGCTGGCCGTTCGCGCTGCTGGTGCTGGCGGCGCTCGTGCTCGGGACCCCGGTCTTCGTGGCGATGGCGGCGCTCGCTCTGTTCTTCTTCTTCCGCGACGGGCTGCCGGTGACGGCCGTCTCGGCCGAGGTGTACCGTCTGATCTCCTCGCCGACGCTGCCGGCGATCCCGTTGCTGACGGCCTGCGGCTACGTGCTGGCCGAGAGCCGGGCCTCGCTGCGGCTGCTGCGCTTCTTCCGCTCGCTGCTCGGCTGGCTGCCCGGCGGCCTGGCCGTGATCGTGATCGCGGTCTGCGCGCTGTTCACGACCTTCACCGGCGGCTCCGGCATCACGGTGATCGCGATCGGCGGGCTGGTGCTGCCGATGCTGCTGGCCGACGGCTGGCCCGAGAGCTTCGCGCTCGGCCTGGTGACCGCCGCCGGCAGCCTGGGCCTGCTGTTCCCGCCGAGCCTGCCGGTGATCCTCTACAGCGTCGTCGCCGGCACGCGCGACCAGAACGTGCCCGCCGACTCGCTCTACCTCGCCGGCCTCGTGCCCGGCGCGCTGATGATCGCCATGGTGGCGGCCTACGCCGTGGTCAAGGGCCGCGAGTTGCGCCTGCCGCGCCAGCGCTTCGAGGCGCGCGAGGTCGCCCGCGCGACCTGGGAGGCCAAGTGGGAGCTGGCGATCCCGCTCTTCGTGGTGGGCCTGTTCGTCAGCGGCAAGGCCTCGATGGTGGAGACGGCGGCGGCGGCGCTGGCGTTCGCGATCTTCGTCGAGTGCGTGGTGACGCGCGACCTGCACCCGTGGCACACGCTGCCGGCGGCCCTGGTGAAGGCCTGCGTGCTGGCCGGCTCGGTGCTGATCCTGCTCAGCGCGGCGATGGGGATCACGAGCTACATCGTGGACGCGCAGATACCGGACGCGCTGGTGAGCTGGGTCCGCACCCACATCGAGTCGCGCTGGGTGTTCCTGCTGGCGCTCAACGCGCTGCTGATCGTGGTCGGCTGCCTGGTCGACATCTTCTCGGCGATCGTGGTGCTGGCGCCGCTGCTGGTGCCGATGGCCTCGGCCTTCGGCGTGCACCCGGTGCACCTCGGGGTGATCTTCCTGTCGAACCTCGAGCTGGGCTACCTGACGCCGCCGGTGGGGCTCAACCTCTACCTCGCGGCCTCGCGCTTCGACAAGCCGCTGACGACCGTGGTGCGCTGCGTGCTGCCGTTCCTGCTGATCATGGCGCTCTCGGTGCTGCTGATCACCTACGTGCCGGCGCTGTCGGTCGGCGTGCTGGAGCTGCTGGGCCGGTAGCGAGGGCGCAACGGCCCTGGCCTGTGGGCGCCGCCGGTGGTGGGGCGGCGCAGTGACTTGGGCCCGGGTTCCGGCTACGCGGCGGTGGTGGCTCGCGCGCTGACGCGGGCGGCGGCGGCGCGCAGGTTGCGGTTCAGCATCGCCTTGGCGGCGTGGCCGAGCAGCTTCAGCTTCAGCGTCGTCAGCGGGAAGCTGCGGTCGGAGAGCGAGCGGCACTCGTCGGGCAGCATCACCAGGCTCACGTGGATGTTGGGGGCGACGCCGATCGGCAGGCCCTTCTCCATGCAGGCCTCGTACAGGCGGCGGAAGACCGGGATCAGCGGCTCGGTCTGCGGCGCCGGCATGTCGGCGTAGTCGGTGCCGGCGAGCGGGCGGAAGACGCAGACGGTCGGGATCGCGCCGACGGAGGTGATCCAGTCGATCGCCTTGATCGAGGACTCGGGCGGCTCGAGGCCGACGATGATCTCGCCGTTCGTCACCCAGGGCTCGCTGCGCGGGCCCTTCTTCGAGAGCCCGGCGCAGTACTCGACCGCGTCGAGGTAGCGCTGCAGGCCGTACTGGCGGTCCTTGCCGGGGCAGACCTCCTTGAAGACGCAGGGGTCGAAGATCTCGAAGCAGAAGGACACGCGGTTGACGCCCATCGCGCGCAGGGCGTCGTAGCGCTTGAGGTCGGCGTGGGGCGGCGTCTGCACGCCCACCAGGATCCCGACCTCGTTCTTGATGCGCCGGATGTAGGGCTCGAGGATGTCGAGGTAGGTCTCGCCCTCGTAGTGGCCGGTGTTGAAGTCGACGTAGGTGAGGCCGGACTCCGCGCGCGCCGCGTGGATGACCTCCATCACCTCGTTCACCGACTTCTCGTCGGCGTCGTCGACGCCGAGGTTGAGGCCCACCGAGCAGAACTTGCAGTTCGTCTTCTCGGGCTTCTCCGTCCAGTACTCGCAGACCTTGGCCGGGTAGACGCCGAGGTAGGTGCCCTGCAGCGTGCCGATGCGCGTCATCGGCTTGCCGCTGGAGGTCGTCTTGTCGTACCACTGCGGCCGCGGCGACAGCTCGAGCGTCGTGATCGGTTCGTCGCCGAGCTGCAGCACGTACTCGCCCTTCCTGCGGTGCAGCACGTATGGCGAGGACTGCGCGAACTTCTCGCTCACCGGGACGTTCGTCCACAGGCCGCCGGGCAGGATCACCTCGAGCCCGCTGCCGAGGCCCGCGCGCGTGCGCAGGACCTTGCGCCCGCCGTCCTGCTCGACCAGGCAGCTGTCGTCGATGCGCATCCCCTTGCAGTACAGGTCGAGCTTGAGCAGCGCGGCATTGCGGCGAACGTCGAGATCCATCGGCACTCCTTGAAAGACGGCCACCAAGATAATAACCGACGCCCCCATGACGGTCGTCATCGATGGCAGCGGCCATGGCTACCCAGGGGGGCTC
>JBGASI010000558.1:0-3292 GCA_044229815.1 Vicinamibacteria bacterium
TTCCCCGCTTTCCCGTACGCGTCGTTCCGCTTCATGCGGACCGAGGACCTGCTCGACCTGCGGGCCTACCTGATGAGCCTGCCGAGGGTCCGCTCGGAGCCACGCACCGCGGACGTCCCGCTCGCACCGCTCCTGCGGCGCGGCGTGGGCCTGTGGAAGAGGATCGGCCTGCGCCCCGCCGCTCCCTTCACGCCGGATCCGGCGCGCGGCGCGTCCTGGAACCGCGGCGCCTACCTGACGAACGCCCCCGGCCACTGCGGGGAGTGCCACACGCCGCGCGACATCGCCATGGTCCCGGACGCCTCGCGTCACCTCGCGGGCGGCCCTCACCCGGCGGGCGAGGGCAGGGTCCCGGGCCTGCGCGGCCTGCTGAGCCGCCACCGCTACAAGGACGCCGCGGACCTCGCGCTCGCCCTGCAGTTCGGCGAGGAGTACGGCTACGACAAACTGTCGAGCGGCGGCATGGGCGCCATCCAGTCGAACCTGGCCCAGCTGCCCGCGGCCGACCTGCAAGCGATCGCCGAGTACCTCGCGAGCCTCGAGTAGCGGCCCCGCTCTCAGGGAGCCAGCTGCGCCGTGAAGTGCACGACGCTGAAGCTCTCCGGGATGTGCGAGTCGTAGACGCCGTGCGGGTTGAGGCTCCAGCCCGGATTCTCCGGCAGCGCCTTGCCGTGCACCCGCAGCGCCTCGAAGCGCGAGAAGTCGCAGCGCAGCGTCTCGCCCTCGCGGGGCGGCAGCGTGCGGCCATTGAAGAGAAAGGCGAGGCTCGCCCAGGGCAGGGCCAGCTCGGCCGTCCAGCCGCGGTCCGTCGTCGAGGGGTCGTTGATGCGGCCGTCGACGCGCACCGCGGTCTGCAGGCCGGCCAGGTCGAAGTCGAGGAAGGCGAAGCGCCGGCCGCGCGGGTGCTTACCCCAGCGGCTCGCGTCCTGGAAGCCGCCGAGCAGGTCCACGTCGCGCCCGTGAAGGTCGAGCTCGGGCCGGTCGAAGCGCCCGCCGCGGGCGAGCGCGTCCTGCCAGACGAAGAAGGCCTCGTAGACGGTGCCGAAGGCGTTCAGCTCCAGCTCGTAGTAGCAGTCGTCGCCCGCCACGAACAGCTCGAGGTCGTTGTCGTTCCAGATGAAGCTGTCGCGCTCGCGCAGCGTGGCGCTCACCTGCGGCTCTTCCGCCCAGTAGGCGACGTAGAAGCGCTCGTCGTCCCACTGGCAGGCGACCCGCGTGTCGTAGAGCGCGGGGGCGCCGCTCACCATGTCGACGAAGCGGCTGGAGCGCGGCACGCCGCGCCAGGCCGGCTTGTCCAGGTCCCCGTCCACTGCTATCGGCCCGGCGGCCCGATAGCACGTCACGTGCGCCAGCTGGTCGGCCGCGACCCCGTAGCTCTTCACGACGGGGATGATAGACGAGCTGCGCCCGAGGGGGTATTGACCTCCCCCGATCAGCGGCATTAAGTTCATCCGATCCCCGTTCGCCGTGAAGCCACCGTCCCGTCCGCGCCGCCACCGGGCGTCGCAGGAGGTGTCATGTCGCGTCTCGAGTTCGTCGGCACCGCGGTCGCCCTGGCCCTCGGCCTCGCGAGCGCGTCGGACGTGCAGGCCGCGCGCGAGGCCAAGCGCGAGTTCCCGCACAGCACGCGCTGCCCCGTGCACACGCCGGGCCCGAGCCCCCTCGACGACCCGCTCGTCTTCACCTCGGCGCACGGCCGGGCGCGCCTGACGTTCCTCACCTGTGACGACGCGAGCTCGCTCAGCGCCGGCACCCCGGCGGGGCATTCGATCAACGTCTCGATCGACGACCTGCGCGTCATCGCCCGCTCGGTGTTCGACGACCCGGCCAATCGCCTGGCGTTCCCGGTCGCCGGCTACGACGCGAACTGCTACTTCGGCTTCCCCGTGGAGAGCGTGTTCAACCCCGCGGCGGCGGCGCCCGGCAGCGCGGCGATGCCCTACGTCAACGACTTCTCCGGGCCCTCGAACGCCTGGACGCTGGCCAACGCCGTCTTCGCTCGCGAGTCGGGGGACGCCACGAATCGCTCGCTGATCCTGGCGCGCGCCGTCCGCGGCACGGCGCCCAACACCCGACCGGGCGACCTGTGCTCGGTGGCCAGCGTCCTCGTGGGAGGGTTGACCCCGGGCACCGAGTACGTGATCGACTTCTCCTGGTGGGTCGGCGGGAGCTTCTCCGCCGGCGACCCCGTGCTCGACGTCGTGGTCGACGACGACCCGGCGCCGCCCGCGGGCCCCTGGACCACCAACGGGCCCAAGGCGCGCCTCGCCGCGCGCGGCGGCACGCGCTAGGGCGCGCCCTCGAGCACGAAGCCGGCCCAGAAGAAGGGGTCGCCGCGCCCGGGGCGAGCCCGCACGCGCCGCTTGGCGTCGGCCAGCGCGCGCGTGTAGTCCACGGGCTTCCCCGCGACATCGCCCCGGGCCACGCTCAGGAAGAGCGCGCCGAAGAGATCGGCCGCCGACTCGTCCTCCGCCGGCCACAGGCTCGCGACCACCCGGCGGGCGCCGGCGGCCAGGAACCCGCGCGCGAGCGTGAAGGCGCCCTCGCCGGGCACGAGTTCGCCGGCGCGGCTCTCGCAGGACGAGAGCACCGCCAGCTCGGCGTCGAGGCGCAGCCCGAGGATCTCGTGCAGCTCGAGCAGCCCGTCGTCCTGCGGCGTCCCGCGTGACGGAGGCGGCGTGAGCGCCAGGCTCGCGAACAGCTCGCCGCGCCCCGCGTCGACGAGGCCGTGCGTGGCCAGGTGTAGGTAGCGGGCTCCTGGCAGCGCGGCCCTGACGCGCGGCTCGCGCGCCTCGAGCCGCTGCAGCGAGACGACCTCGCCCGGCGCCCGCGACGCCGCGAAGGCGGCGAGCACGGCCGCGGCCTCGCGCGCGGTGCCGGGCAGGCGGTCGAGCCCGCGAGCGGCGCGGCCGGCGGGATCGGAGGCACGCGGGTCGTAGACGGGGTCGGCCACCGAGACGAGGCCGCGGGCCGCGCGAACGGCCGGGCGCGCGGCGAGCGCGATCGAGGTGGCCGCCGAGTGCGCGTAGCGCAGCGGCGGGCCCTCGTCCAGCCAGAAACGCGGCCCCCCGGCGTCACGCCCCACGACGAGGGCCTCGAACGCCACCTGGTGCAGGAGGCCGTCGGGGACCACGACCACCTCGCGCGCGGCGCGCAGCCGTGGCCACAGCTGGCCCGGCAGCAGCACGCGCCACAGCGCGTGCAGCGCCCGGTCGAGAGCCGGGCGCGAGCCGGACGGGCCGGGCGGACGGCCCAGGCGCGCCAGCAACCCCTCCGGCGCCGAGGGATCGGC
>JBGASI010000559.1:0-3287 GCA_044229815.1 Vicinamibacteria bacterium
AGCCGTCGTCCGTCATCAGCCACTGGCCCCTGGTGTAGGGACGCCAGTCGCGCTCGACGCGCGGCGCCCAGCTCCAGCCGTAGTCGGGCATCTCCACCCACTCGCCGTAGGATGAAAGCCCATCGTAGAAAATGCTCACGTCCATCTGGGATCCCGCTCGCTCCTGCGGGTAGGGCTGCGCCGAGACGGGCGCGCACAACAGTGCGAGCACGCCCAGCACGGCCAGCGCCAGCGTCCGACCACTCGTGCGCATTGCGGCCTCTCTTTCATGCAGCCCGCCGACACGCGTGCCACGAAGGCACGCCACGTCATCCGGTCGGGCTGAGCTCAGCACCGAGGCTGCAAGCGCCGAGCCATCGGCGAGTCCGCGTGCCGGGCCGCCCGCGCTGGCACCCCGCTTGCTCCAAAGACCGACGCCGGCCGCGTCGTCGGGTCCGGCGAGGAGGGTGAGTGATGGTCTGCCTGAACAGATGTGCCGCGGCCGCGACGCTGGGGGCCGTGATCCTGGGCGCCGGGTCCATTCGGGCCTCCGGCGCGCCCGTCGTCGCGCGTGCCGCGCCCGTCGCGCCCGTCGAGAAGGTCGCGAACGTCGAGGCCGTGCAGGGCACGCTCGTCCGCTGGTCGGTGCCCGGCACGAAGCGCTGCGCGATGGCCGGCCGTTCCTGGGCCGCGCTCCAGGAGACCTGCTACTACCCGATCGATCTCCTGCGCGCGCCTGGCCTCGTCCGGGTGAGCCGCTCGGGCGTCGGGCCGGTCCGCTACGCCCACATCTCGGTGATCGCGGCGGCGCACGAGCCGCAGGACATCCAGCTCGGCGACATCCCGCAGGCCCACCCCTCGCCCGCCGACCTGCGCCGCAACGCCCGCGACCAGGCGCGGGTGGCGAAGGTCTGGGCGGGTCGTGAAGGGCCCGCGCGCTTCACGCTGCCCGTCGGCTCCCCGACGCTGCCGATGCCCGAGGCCAAGGGCTTCGGCGCGAAGTGGGTCTTCAGCGCGCAGCCCGAGTCCTCCGAGATCCACAGCGGCGTCGACTACGCCCTCGCGGCGGGCACGCCGGTGCTCGCCGTGGCCGACGGCACCGTCATGCTGGCCGAGGACCTCTTCTTCACCGGCAAGGCCGTCTTCGTCGACCACGGCAACGGCCTCGTCGGGATGTACTTCCACCTCTCCGACTTCAAGGTGCAGGCGGGGCAGGACGTGAAGAAGGGCGAGACGCTGGGCCTCGTCGGATCGACGGGCCGCGTCACGGGACCGCACCTCCACCTCGGCATCCGCTGGCACGACGCGCGGATCGACCCGCAGCTGCTGCTGGGCGACCCGGCACGGATCCCCGCCTTCGGCGAGTAGCTCCGCGTCCCGGTCACGACGGAAGCGGGGCGAGGGGACCGGCCGCGCGCTCGCGGTCGATCCCCTCGCGTCCGCCAGCAGCCGCTACTTCACGGCGGCCTTCACCTTGTCGATCACCTTGTCGGCCTTCTGCTTGACCTGCCCCACCGCCTGGTCGACCTTGCCCTCGCGGCGAAGCTTTTCGTCGCCGGTCAGGACGCCGACCGCTTCCTTCACGCGCCCCTTGGCCTCGTCCGTCTTGCCTCCGCTCATGCTCACCTCTCTCTGGTCCGCGTCGTGCGGGCCGCTTGCCTGCGCGGCTCGAGGAGCAACCGCCGTGCCACGGTCGAATCTACAATCCGGGCCGCCGCGCGGGGCAGCGCGCCGGCCCGCCGCGGCCTGCGCGCCCTTTCGCCTCGCGATCACGTCCTCGTGCCCGCCGAGGGCCGTGGCTCCGATCTTGCTGTAGCAGGAGACACTCGCCAGCCATTCCCCAACCTGCCGACGACGCAGCGGGGAACACTGGCCATCGGGTCGCACCGCACGGCTGCACAGGAGGTCTCATGGACGACCGCACATCGGACTGCTCGGCACGCACAGGGTCGCGTTCCGCCCTCGCATTCTCGTTCCTCGCCGGCGGCCTCGCGGGCGCCGCGGTCGCGCTGCTCTTCGCGCCGCACTCGGGCAAGGCCACGCGCCAGAGCATGGGGCGCAAGCTGGACGCCGCCGCCGACTCGGCCCGCGGCGTCCGGGACCGCCTGGCGGATCAGCTCAACGACACCGCCGACTCGGCCCGCGACATGAAGGACCGCGCGGTGCGGCGCGGCCGCGAGCTGCGCGACGAAGCCTCCTCGCGCGTCGAGGGCGCCGTCGCCGCGCTCGCCGGCCGGGAGCGCGGCAACGGCGACCTGCAGGACGGCGGCTCGGCGACCTAGCGCCGTTCGCACCCGTCACGGCGCGGCGGGAACGTGGCGTCCGGGCGCGCCGGCGCGAAGCGCTCGGACGCAAGCGACAGGGGGTCAGCGTGGACCGACGTTCGCATCGCTCGCTGCTGCAGGCCATCGCCCACAGGGCGCTCGTCAAGCGGGGACTCGCGCCCGACTTCCCGCCGGCGGCGCTCGCCGAGCTGCAGCGGATCCTCGGGCCGGCGACGGCCGCCGCCGGGACCGCGCGTGACCTGCGCGCGCTCCCCTGGTGCTCCATCGACAACGACGACTCGCGCGACCTCGACCAGCTGACGGTCGCCGAGGCCCTGCCCGGCGGGGACGCCCGGGTCCTGGTCGCGATCGCGGACGTGGACGCGCTCGTCGGGAAGGGCTCGGCTCTCGACGAGCACGCGCGCCAGAACACCACCTCCGTCTACACCGTGGCCGAGACCTTCCCGATGCTCCCGGAGCGGCTGTCGACGGACCTCACCTCGCTCAACGAGAACTGCGACCGCCTGGCCGTGGTGATCGAGATGGTCTTCGCCGGCGACGGCTCGCTGCGCCGCTCGGATCTCTACCGCGCCAGCGTGCACAACCGGGCGAAGCTCGCCTACCACGCCGTGGCGGGCTGGCTCGAGGGCAGCGGGGCGCTGCGCGGGGACGCCGCGCCGGTTCCCGGCATCGAGGAGAACCTGCGCCTGCAGGACCGGCTGGCCCAGGGCCTCAAGGCCCTGCGCCACGCGCACGGCGCGCTCGATCTCGAGACGATCGAGGCGCGGCCCATCTTCGACGGCGACGTGCTCAGCGACCTCGCCGCCGAGACCACGAACCGGGCCAGGGACATCATCGAGGACTTCATGATCGCCGCGAACGGCGTGAGCGCCCGCTACCTCGCCGCCAGGGGCCTGCCGTCGCTGCGCCGCGTCGTGCGCACGCCCAAGCGCTGGGACGGGATCGTCAGGCTCGCCGCCGAACGGGGACAGGCGCTGCCGGCCGTGCCCGACCCGACGGCCCTCGAGCGCTTCCTGGTCGCGC
>JBGASI010000560.1:0-3263 GCA_044229815.1 Vicinamibacteria bacterium
GTCACGTACCTGCTCGGCTACGAGCCGACGAACGGCAAGCGCGACGGGCGCTACCGCAAGCTGAAGGTGGATGTGCGCCGGCCCGACCTGCAGGTCCGCGCCCGCAGCGGCTACTTCGCGATGAGCGGGAAGGAAAAGCCGGCGCCGAAGCCGACCGCCGTCCAGCGCGCGCTGCGCGACCTGTTCGACGCGGACGCGATCCCGCTGCGGCTGGCCGCGTACGTGATGGGGCCAGCACCGGTCCAGTCGCCGGTGCCAAAGACCGGCCTCGAGGTGCTGATCGCCGGAGAGGTGCGCCTCGACGCGCTGGAGCAGCACCTGAAGGACGGCCGGCTCGTGTCCGAGCCGAAGCTGAAGCTCCTGGTCAGCTCGCGGGAGGGCGAGAAGCACGAGTCGGACTGGACGCTCGAGATCGAGTTGAAGCAGCCGGCGGCCGGCGCGGCGGCGGCGTGGCACCCGTTCCTCACGCGCATCGCGATGGCGCCGGGCGACCATCGGGCGCGGCTCGTGGTCGAGAGCGGCGGGCGCGTCGGCTCGGTGACGGCGGACTTCATCGTCCCCGGCTTCATGGAGGAGCGGCTGGCGACGCCGATCCTGAGCGATCGCCTCGTGAACCGGCCGGGCGACCGCGGCGTGCTGCCGCTCGCGCGCCGCTCGTTCGAGAGCGGTGGGACGCTCTACTGCTGGCTCGAGCTGCAGGGTGCAGCGGTCGAAGGGGCCACCGCCGTCCCGCGGGCCACCGTTGGCTTCGTCGTGCGCAGCGAAGGCCGGGAGTGGGCGAGCGGCCCGGCGACGGCCATGAACGTCGAGTCTGGCCGGCCGACGCGCCTCATCGCCCTCCCGCTCGCCGGGGCACCGGCGGGCGAGAGCGAGATCCAGCTGACGGTGCGCGACGAGGTGTCGGGCCGGACGTTCGAGGCGAGGGAGCCGTTCCGCGTGGAGCCGGCGGCTGCTGCCGCGGCGCCGCCTCCTTCTTCTTGAGCAGGCGCAGCGGTGGGACCGGGATGCCGCGCGCCGAGGACTCGACGAGGGCGGCCAGGCGGCCCTCGCGCGTCTCCTCGCGCTTGGCGCTCATCACCCAGAACGCGCAGGTGCGCCGGTACCAGGGGGCTTGCGCCTGGAACCAGGCCCAGGCCGCCGCGTTCGCGCGGAAGCGCCTCGTGAAGACCGGCGAGAGCTCCGCGGGCTGCGACTCGAACGAGTAGCCGGCGCTGTCGGCTGTTCGTGCCTCGAAGGCCCGCAGGCCCGTGGCGTGCATCCGGCCCTCGGCGACGAGCTCCTTGGCCCGTTTCACGTTCATGGCGCTCCAGCGGCTGCGGGGCCGGCGGGGCGTGAAGCGGACCGTGAAGCTGTCCTCGTCGAGCGCGCGACGCACGCCGTCGATCCAGCCGAAGCACAGCGCCTCGTCGAGCGCGCCCTTGTACCCGAGGCCGCGCCGGCTGGCGTGGGTCTTGAACAGGCGGAGCAGCAGCTCCTTCGTGTCGCCCCCGTGCGCCTGCAGCCAGACGCGGAAGGCGGCGGCGGATGGGAAGGCTCTCGGCGTCACGGCGTCCTCCTGGCTGCGTCGAGGCTATCTCAGGCGCAGGTCGTTGCGGGCCCTGGCCCGGGCGGCCGAGGCGCCGCCCCGGCTTGCGCTGGCGCGACCGGCTGGTACGCTAAGAGGTTTACGACTCGCACGAACCGAGGAGAAAGCCCTTCATGAAGCGAACCCTGGCCGCCGCCGCACTCGCCTTCCTGTTCGCCGCGCCCGCCTCGCGGGCCGACGAGCGCGCGATGAACCTGCCGATCGGCGACCCCGCGCGCAAGGACAAGGAGGCCGCCGTCGTCCTCGACGGCATCAGCGACACGGCGCGCGGCGACGTCGTCACGCCCCCGGAGCTGGCGGCGCGGCTCGACGGCGTCAAGGTGCTCTTCGTGGGCGAGAGCCACACGGACATGGACTTCCACCGCGTGCAGCTGCGGGTGATCCAGGAGCTGCACAAGCGCGGGCGCCAGGTGCTGGTGGGCCTCGAGATGTACCCGGTCACCGAGCAGGCCTCGCTCGACCGCTGGCACTCGGACAAGGCGCTGACGGAGGAGGGCTTCGTCGCCGAGTCGCACTGGTACAAGAACTGGGGCTACCACTGGAACTACTACCGCGACATCTTCCTCTTCGCGCGCCAGAGCGGGATCCGCATGTTCGGCGTCAACGTGCCGCGGCCGGTGGTGCAGACGATGCGCGCGAGAGGCTACGACGCGCTCACGCCGGAGCAGAAGACGATGCTGCCCTCGCGCATCGACACCGACAGCGCCGAGCACCAGAAGCTGTTCCGGGCCTTCTTCGGCTCCTCCGACTCGCTGCACGGGAACATGTCGGACGCCATGTTCCAGGGCATGTACCGCGCGCAGTGCACCTGGGACGCGGCGATGGGCTGGAACGCCGTGCAGGCGCTGCAGAAGCACGGGGGCGACAAGGCGATCGTGGTGGTGCTGATCGGCGCCGGCCACGTGGCCTATGGCCTCGGGGCCGAGCGGCAGGTGAAGCTGTGGTACCCGGGCAAGACCGCCTCGGTGATCCCGGTGGCCGTGGCCGACGACGAGCACCCGACGCCGGTCGGCAAGGTGCAGGCCTCGTACACCGACTTCGTCTGGGGCCTGCCGCGCACCGCCGACGCGATCTACCCGAGCCTCGGCCTCTCGACGCCCGAGACGAAGAGCGGCGAGCGCTACCACGTGATCATGGTCGCCGAGGACTCGCCGGCGTCGGCCGCGGGCTTCCAGCTCGACGACGAGATCGTGTCGATGGACGGCGTGCCGTACACCGACAAGGAGGTCACGAACCGGATGATGTCCGAGAAGCGCTGGGGCGACGCGGTCGTCTACAAGGTGCTGCGCGGCGGCAAGGAGCTGACGCTGACCGCCTACCTGCGGCGCACGCCGCCGAAGGCGCCTGCCGACGCGGCCAAGCCGGCCGCGGCCGCGGCCGCGAAGCCCTCCGCCGGCGGCGCCCAGTGAGGGCGGCGGCCGGGCTCGCGCTGGCCCTCGCGGTCGCCGCTGCCGCCGACGCCCACGCGCAGCCCGTGGCGCCGGCGGCCGCGAAGCCGGCCGCCCCGCCGGCGAGGACGTCGCCCGGCCGCGTCCGCCACGCGCTGCAGGTGACGCTCGACCCCGGGCGGCGCTGGCTCTCCGTGGTCGACACGCTGACGGTCCCGGCGGACGGGGGAGCGACAGCACCCGTCGACTTCCTGTTGAACGCCGCGCTCAAGCTCACGTCCTCCGAGCCC
>JBGASI010000039.1:0-14893 GCA_044229815.1 Vicinamibacteria bacterium
GGCGCAGAGACCCGTCGGCGTCGCGCTCCGGAAAGGCGTTCACCAGCAGCCAGATGCGGTCCCGGGTCTCGGGCCGCACGACCCCCGCCGTCACGTGCTCCAGCGGCTGGCCGCTCGAGACGACCCGGCTCACCGGGTACTCCTCGACCGGCAGGGGCGTCTCGTCGTCGCGCAGAAAACGCCAGCCGGGGTGCAGGGCGGTCCGGCCCTGCATCTGGTCGAGGGACAGGCCGAGCAGCTCGCAGGCCCTGGGGTTGGCGTAGGTGATCGAGGTGTCGGCGGCGTGGACGACGACGCCGGCGTGGAGGTTCTCGAGCAGCTGGCGGTGTCGCCGTTCGCTGCGCCGCAGCTCGTCTTCCGCCCGGCGCTGCGCGGCGAGCAGGATCGCGGCCTCGGCGCGGCGCTCGGCGAGGGCCAGCGCCTGCGCGCGCTGCGCGCCGAGGACGAGCGCGAGGATGGCGAGGCCCAGGGCCGCGATCGAGAGGCCCGCCGACGCCGCGGTCTGGCGCAGCCTCCCGTCGAGCGTCGCGAGCGCCTCGCTGCGGTCCACCTTGACGACGAGCCCCCAGCGCCCGCTGTTGAGCGAGCGCGTGGCCGCGAGCACGGCCGCGCCTCGATAGTCGGAGAACGTGCCGAAACCCTCGGCGCCGCCGAGCGCGTGCCAGGCGGCGAGCCGTGGATCCGTCAGCGGCCGACGGACGTTCAGGACGGGGCCCGGCGCCTCGGCAAGGGGCGAGAGGTAGACGAGCGCGTCACCGTCCCGGCGCACGATCAGGCTCTCGGCCGAGCCCCCGCGTCCCTCGTGCGACGCGCCCAGGAAGGGGTACAGCCAGTCCTGCGGGTCGACCGTCAGGACCGATGCGCCGACGCGCTGCCCCTGCGGACCCATGATGGGAACCCCGAAGACGACGATCGGTCCGCCGCCCGGGCTGGCGAGGATGTCGGCGACGTCGCCGCCGCCGGCGACGACGCGACGGGCGAGGTCGCGGCAGGCCTCGTCGGGGCCGGGGCCGGCGTGCGCGATCTCCCCGGCCTCGACGTCGAACAGGACGGCCGAGCGATTGCCCTCCACGCGCAAGTAGCTGTCGAGCAGCGGCTCGAGGGAGGACCGTCCGCCGGCCCGCGACGAGCGGTGGACGACGCGCAGATCCACCTCGGGGTTGGCGGCGACGGCCCGGGCGTCCGC
The DNA here is from genome assembly GCA_044229815.1 of Vicinamibacteria bacterium. Taxonomy (GTDB): domain Bacteria; phylum Acidobacteriota; class Vicinamibacteria; order Fen-336; family Fen-336; genus DATBSL01. Next base: position 1,187 of record JBGASI010000039.1, read on the forward strand.
GAAGGCCTCCGCCAGCCAGCGCTCGATCGCCAGCTTCCGGACGTCCGCGCGCGTGCCGAGCTCGCGCGCCCAGGAGGCGAGCGCCTCCCGCTCGCGGGCGGGTCGGTAACCGAACGCGAAGTAGGCGCTTCCCAGGCCGTAGCCGCAGACCAGGTAGGCGACGACCGCCAGAAGCCAGCCGCGCGACGGCCGAGGCCAGGCGAAGCGCGACGCCGGGCTCTCGGCCAGGGGTGACGGCGGCGGCGAGTCGGTGCGTTCGCTCAATGGGTGTCTCGGGCGAGCGCCTCGCGCAACACGACGGACAGCTCGGCCTGGGTGAAGGGCTTGCGCAGGAGAGGCCCGACGTCCTCGAGCCCGTCCGTCCCGAGCGCCTCCGACGCGTAGCCCGACATCAACACCACGCTGATCCCGGGACGCAGGGCGAGCACCTGCCGAGCCAGCTCGCGCCCGTTCAGGCCCGGCATCACCACGTCGGTGAGCAGGAGGTCGATCGCGCCGGCGTGCCGCCGGGCGAGGTCGAGGGCCCGCTCGGCCCGCTCCGCCTCGAGCACCCGGTAGCCGAGCGACTCCAGCAGCTCGGCCGCCAGCGCGAGCAACCCGGCCTCGTCCTCGACGAGCAGCACGGTCTCGCCCCGGCCGCGACTGAGGTCCGGGCTGCCCTCCGGCGGCGGGACGACGGTGGCGGCGGGCGCGGCAGGCAGCGAGACGCGGAAGGAGGTCCCTTTGCCGGGCGTGCTGGAGACCCGGATGGAGCCGCCGAACTGCGAGACGATCCCGTAGACGGTCGCGAGCCCGAGCCCCGTCCCCTTGCCGACCTCCTTCGTCGTGAAGAACGGCTCGAAGACGTGGCTGAGCGTCTCGCGGTCCATGCCGCAGCCGGTGTCGCTGACGCACAACAGGACCTGGCGCTCGCCGGCGCCCGGCCCCGGAGCCAGGGAGACCTCGATCCGCAATCGCCCGCCGCGGGGCATGGCGTCGCGGGCGTTGAGGACCAGGTTGAGCAGCACCTGCTCGATCTGCATCGGGTCCGCCTCGACCGGGGGCAGGCCCGGCTCGGCGACGACGCTCATCTCGACGTCCTCGCCGATGACGCGGCGGAGCATCTTCTCGGCCTCGAGGACGACGGCCTCGAGCTGCAGGCCCACTACCTTGACCGTCTGCTTGCGGCTGAAGGCGAGCAGCTGGCGCGCGAGGGCCGCGGCCCGGTCGCTGGTCTTCTGGATCTGCTCGACCCGGGACCGGCTCGGGTGGTCGGGCGGCAGGCGGGCCTCGAGCAGCTCCGCGTGGCCGCGGATGACGGCGAGCATGTTGTTGAAGTCGTGCGCGACCCCGCCCGCGAGCCGGCCGATGGCCTCCATCTTCTGAGCCTGGGCGAGGTGCTGCCGCGTCTCGTCGAGCTCGCGCTGGGACTGCTTCCACTCGCTGACGTCTTCCTTCAGGGCGAGGTAGTGCCGGATGCGGCCCGCCGGATCGCGGATCCCGGAGATCGAGGCCTTTTCCCAGAACAGCGAGCCGTCCTTGCGCCGGTTGTGGAACTCGCCGCGCCAGGTGCCGCCGCTCGCGATCGTCTCCCACAGCCTGCGGTACTCCTCGGCCGTGGTCTCGCCTGACTTCAGCAGGCCCGGGCTGCGACCGACCACCTCCTCGAGGGCGTAGCCCGTCGTCTCGCTGAACCTCGGGTTGACGTACTCGATCCGGCCCTCGACGTCCGTGATCACCACGGCGACCGGGCTCTGCTCGACGGCCTGGCTGAGTTGCCGCAGGCGCAGCTCGGACCGGCGCAGCTCGGTCACGTCCCGCCCGATGCCGAGGTTCAGCCCGCCCGGCACACGCACCGAGCACCAGGCGGTCTCGACCACACGGCCGTCGCGGGCAACGGCCGTGTACTCGTGCCACTGCCCGTCCATGCGCGCGATCTGGCCGAGCACCCAGGCGCGGTACTCCGGGTCCGGATAGTTGGCGGCCAGGACGTCGATCGCGCGCGCGTCTTCGAGCGAGTAGCCAAGCACCTTCTCGAACTCGCGGTTGAGCAGCAGCTGCCGATGGTCGGCGCCCATCATCGCGATCATCAGCGGCGCGTTGTCGATGATCGCCTGCAGCAGCTCCTTCTGGCGCCGGATCTCGGCCTGCGCCCGGGCGCTCTCGCTGATGTCGAAGGGCCCAGCGATGGCGCCCCGCGGCGCCCCCGACTCGTCGCGCAGGGTGGTGGCGTTGACCAGCAGGTGCGCCCGCGAGCCGTCCGCAAAGGCGATCTGCTCCTCCTCGGCCTGCACGACCTCGCCGCGGGCGGCGCGCTGGATCGGCAGGTCGTCCACCCGCCGCGGCACGCCCCGCCGGAAGACCCGGTGGGAGCCAGACCCCTCCCCGAACGGCGCCGTCAGCGAGACATTGGCGCCCCTGGAGACCCGCAGCAGGCGATCGGCCGCGGCGTTGCCGGTGATGCGCCGGCCCTCCGGGTCATGGGCGATCCAGACGGGGATCGGGATCGCCTCGAGAATCGTCTCGAGCTCCTGCGCGCGCTGCCTTTCCCGCCTCTCGGCGGCGCGCAGGGCCTCTTCCACCGCCTGCTTGTCGCGGCGGACCCGCGCTTCGTCGAGCGCCCGGCGGGCGGCGGGCGCCAGGCGGCCGAGGCGCTCCTTCAGCAGGTAGTCGACGGCCCCCGCCTTCATGCACTCGACGGCAATCTCCTCGTTGACGGAGCCGGTGACCATCACGACCGGCACGCCGGGGGCGTGCTCCTGCGCGAGCTTCAGGGCCGTCATGCCGTCGAAGCCCGGCATCGTGTAGTCGCTGAGCACGAGGTCGGGCGCGAAGTCGCTCAGCGCCGCCACGAAGTCCGCCGACGTTTCCACCCGGCGGCAGACGACGTCGAGGCCGCCCTGGCGCAGCTCGCGCTCGGTCAACTCCGCGTCGCTGACGGAGTCCTCGGCAATCAGAACACGGAGCTGTTCGGCCATCGCGCCGGTGCCCTCGCTGTCTCGCCACGCCGTGTCCGCCCCGGGCCGGCCAGCCCTGGTGCGGCGGATGGTACCCCCGAAACGGGGCCCCGCGAAGCTAGCCCACGTCCCGCCGCGCCACAGCCACCAGCTCCCGGGCGATCGCGGCGATGCTCTGCTCGTCCGGGCCCTCGACCATCACCCGCAGCTTCGGCTCGGTGCCGCTCCAGCGCACAAGCACCCGCCCGTCCTGGCCGAGCGCGCGGCGCGCCTCGGCGCTGCGCGCCTGCAGCTGCGCCATCTCGTCGAGCGGCCGCCGCGCGGCGAGCGTCACGCTCTCGATCACCTGCGGCACGCGCTCCATCGCCTCGCGCGCCAGCTCCGAGAGCGGCTTGCCGGTGCGCAGCATCAGCGCCAGCACCTGAAGGCCCGCGATCAGGCCGTCGCCGGTCGAGGCGTGGTCGAGGAAGATCAGGTGGCCCGACTGCTCGCCGCCGAGGTTGAAGCCGCCGCGGCGCATCGCCTCGACCACGTAGCGGTCGCCGACCGCCGTGCGCACGAGCGCGATGCCCTGGCGCGCGAGCGCCCGCTCGAGCCCCAGGTTGCTCATCACCGTGGCGACCACGGTCGCCCGGCGCAGCTCGCCGTCGCGCATCAGCCGCGTCGCGCACATGGCCATCACCGCGTCGCCGTCGACGACCTGGCCCTTCTCGTCGATCACGATCACCCGGTCGGCGTCGCCGTCGAGAGCGATCCCGATCTGGGCGCCGCGGCGCACCACCTCGGCGCGCGCGTGGTCGGGGTGCAGCGCGCCCGAGTCGCGGTTGATGTTCGTGCCCGTCGGGCGCACGCCGATCGCGTGGACCTTGGCGCCCAACTCCGAGAACACCAGCGGCGCGACGGCGTAGGCGGCGCCATGCGCGGCGTCGACCACCACCCGGACGCCGACCAGGGTCAGGTCGCGCGGGAAGGTGCTCTTGACGAAGGCGACGTAGCGGCCGCGCGCGTCCTCGAGCTTGACCGCGCGGCCGATCGCGGGCCCCGTGCTGCGCTCGCCCAGCCGCTCGGGCTCGCGCACCAGCAGCTCGATCTCGGCCTCGGCCTCGTCGGGCAGCTTGAAGCCGTCGGCGCCGAAGATCTTGATGCCGTTGTCGTCGTAGGGGTTGTGGCTCGCGCTGATCACGATGCCGGCCTCGGCGCGCATGCTGGTGGTCAGGTGCGCGATTGCCGGCGTTGGCACCGGACCGCACAGCACCACCCGGCCGCCCATCGAGGTGATGCCGGAGGCGATCGCGGTCTCGAGCATGTAGCCGCTCAGGCGGGTGTCCTTCCCGATCAGCACGCGCGGCGGATGGCCCAGGCCACGTCCCGCGACGAAGGTCACGGCCCGCCCCAGCGCGAGCGCCAGCTCCGGCGTCATCGGGTGGACGTTGGCGGTTCCCCGGATGCCGTCGGTGCCGAACAGCGAGCGGCCGGCGGCGCGTGTGTGGCTCATGGTGTCCCCCCTGTTGGAGCGGCCGGGCCCGGCGACCGCGCGCTAGCGGCGCAGCGGCCGGACGCTCACCTCGGCCGGACGAATCTCGATCACCTCGACCCCGCCCTCCCCAGGGCCGACCGCCACCGCCCGCGGCAGCCGGCCGCTCGCCGGCCCGCGCGCCGGCACCGTCACGTAGACCTGCAGGAGCGCCGGGTCGAACGCGCGCACGGCCCAGGCCGGGCCGCCGACGACCACGCTGACGCGCGAGGGCGTGAGGCGCGCCGGCGCACCGCGCGCCACCACGCGCAGCCCGTCGAGGCTGCGCGTCTCGCGGGCGTCGACGATGCGAGCGGTCACGCGCACGCGACTGCCCGCCTCGAGCCGCAGCAACGGGTCCTCGAGGCCGACGTTGACCGACTCCTGGCGCGTCTGGTTCGCGCCGTCGACGGAGATGGGCTCGGTGAAAGCGCTCTCGATCTCCTGCACGCGGCTGCGCGGCCCGGCGATGCGGACCTCGGCCGGCTCGCTCAGCAGCTCGGCCACCTCGTAGCCCGAGGCGGGGCGGCCGATCACGCGCGGCCGCACCGGCACGGCCTTGCGCTGCGTGCTCTCGAGGTTGAGCGTCAGCAGCGAGGGCGTGATCTTGACGACCCGGAAGCCGAAGGGCACCTGGATCTGCGCGGGCGCGAGCTGGACGATGCGCTCGCCCTCCAGCGCGCCCGCCAGGTCGATCGTGGCCAGCACCTTGCCCGGGTCGAGGCTGTCGATCAGGCCGGGCGAGGCGCGCACGCGGACGTCGACCGTGTTGACGGCGTCTCCCGTCAGCTCGAGCTCGCGCGGCACGTTGCGCAGCTCGACCGGGACCGCCAGGCCGCGCTCGGCGGTCTGCCGGCCCGCGATCACGAACCAGAGGCCGGCGGCGAGCGCGAGGCTCGCGAGCCGCAGCGGCCAGTCGGCGCGCAGGATCCTCATGCGTCGCCCTCGCGGGATCGGGCCCGCGCCTCGGCGGCCGCGCCCTCGACCAGGCCGAGGCGAGAGAGCAGGTCCTGCTTGAGCGCGGGGCCGTCGAGGCCGCGGCGGATGTGCCCGCCGTCGACGATCGAGACGGAGCCCGTCTCCTCCGAGACGACCACCGCGACCGCGTCGGTGTCCTCGCTCAACCCGATCGCCGCGCGGTGGCGGCTGCCGAGCGTTCGGCTGAGCTCCGGGTTCACGGTCAGCGGCAGGAAGCAGGCGGCCGCCGCGATACGGTTGCCCTGGACCACCACCGCCCCGTCGTGCAGCGGCGTGGCCGGGTGGAAGATGCTCACCAGCAGGTCGTAGGTGACGACCGCGTCGAGCGTGATCCCGGTCTCGATGTAGCTGCGCAGGCCCATGTCGCGCTCGAGCACGATGATGGCGCCCGTGCGCTCGTTCGACAGGCTGGTCGCCGCCAGCACGACCTCGTCGACGATCTCCTCCTGGCGCCGGCGCGCAGCCCCGCCCAGGAACGGCGCCCGCCCCAGGTGGGCGAGGCCCTTGCGGATCTCCGCCTGGAACACGACGATGATGCCGAAGACCAGGAACGGCAGGAAGGTGCGCAGCAGCCAGTTGACCGTCTGCAGGTTGAACAGCACCGAGGCCCAGTACAGGACCACCAGCACCAGACCGCCGAGCGCGATCTGCACCGCGTGCGTGCCGCGGATGAACTGCAGCAGCTGGTAGACGATGAACGCCACCAGCAGGATGTCGATCACGTCCCACCAGCGCGGCTCGGTGCCGGCCAGCAGCGTGCCCAGCTGGGGCCAGCTCATGCCGCCCTCGGCGCCGCGTCGCAGCGCAGCGCGTCCGCGACGCGAACGACCTCGGCCATCTCGCGCACGTCGTGGACGCGCACCACGTGCGCGCCGAGCAGCACCGAGGCGGCGACGGCGGCGGCGGTGCCCATCAGCCGCTCGCCGACGCCGGTGCCGCCGGCGTGGCCGAGGAAGCTCTTGCGCGAGGGGCCCACCAGCACCGGGCGCTCGAGCTCCGCGAGCTCCGGCAGGCGGCGCAGCGCCTCGAGGCTGTGCTCCGCCGTCTTGGAGAAGCCGATGCCCGGGTCGACGAGCAGCCGCTCGCGGCGCACGCCCGCCGCCTCGGCGCGGACGAGCGCCGAGCGCAGCTCGGCCACCACCTCGCCCATCACGTCCGCGTAGGCGGGCGCGCGGTGCATCTCCTCGAAGCGCCCGCGCAGGTGCATCAGCACGGCGGGCACGCCGCGCTCGGCGACGAGCGCGGCCATCCCGGGATCGTGGAGGAATCCGCTCACGTCGTTGACGAGGTCGGCCCCCGCGTCGAGGGCCGCGCGCGCCACCTCCGCCCGCGTCGTGTCCACCGAGAGCGGCCCCGCCCCGCGGCGGCGCAGGCCCTCGATCACGGGCACGACGCGGCGCAGCTCCTCGGCAGCCGCCACCCGCGCGGCGCCCGGCCGCGTGGACTCCCCGCCCACGTCCACCCAGTCGGCTCCCTGCTCGAACAGCGCCAGGCCGTGCGCGAGCGACTCCTCCCCGCCGGCGAAGCGCCCCCCGTCGGAGAAGGAGTCCGGCGTGACGTTGAGGATGCCCATGACGAGCGTACGCGCGCCGAGCAGCACCTCGGCCCCCCGCAGGGGGATGCGGTACAGGCGGCGCGCCCTCGGCTCTATGGGTTTCTCCTCTAGGCGGTCGGTTTCGGGTGCGGGACGGGCGGCGGCACGAGGCCGGGACGCTCGTCCTCCGTGCGCTGGACGCGCGGCGGCGGCGCGGGCGCGGGCAGGGCCGGCTGCGGCGCGGGCTTGACGGTCAGCGGCTCGCCGGCGATCAGCTGCTTCAGTTGCGGCGCGTCGAGCACCTCGTGCTCGAGCAGAGCCGCGGCCACCGCGTCGAGCGCGCGCCTGTTCTCGGTCAGGATGCGCGTCGCCCGGTCGTACTGCTCGGAGACGATGCGCTTGATCTCGGCGTCGATCTTGAGCGCGGTCGCCTCGGAGTAGTCCTGGTGGCGGTTGAACTCCTTGCCGAGGAAGATCGCCTCTTCCTTCTTGCCGTAGGTGAGCGGCCCGAGGGCCTCGCTCATGCCCCACTCGCAGACCATCTTGCGCGCCATCTCGGTCGCCTGCTCGATGTCGTTCTGCGCGCCCGTGGTGATCTGGCTGAAGGTGGTCTCCTCGGCGATGCGGCCGCCCATGCAGACGGCGATCCGCGCCTCGAGCTGCTCCTTCGTCCAGTTGTGCCGCTCCTCGGTGGGCAGCTGCTGGGTGACGCCGAGCGCCATGCCGCGCGGGATGATCGTGACCTTGTGGATCGGGTCCGCGTGCGTCACCAGCGAGGCGAGCAGGGCGTGGCCGGCCTCGTGGAAGGCCGTCACCTTCTTCTCCTCGTCGGTGATGATGAGGCTCTTGCGCTCCGCCCCCATCAGCACCTTGTCCTTCGAGGACTCGAAGTCCTTCATCGAGACGAACTTCTGGTTGTGGCGCGCGGCCGCCAGGGCCGCCTCGTTCACCAGGTTGGCGAGGTCGGCGCCCGAGAAGCCCGGCGTCGCCCGCGCGAGCACGCTGAGGTCCACGTCCTCGGCGAGCGGGATCTTGCGCGTGTGGACCTGCAGGATGCCCTCGCGGCCGCGCACGTCGGGCCGCGAGACCACGACCCGGCGGTCGAAGCGACCCGGGCGCAGCAGCGCCGGGTCGAGCACGTCCGGGCGGTTCGTGGCCGCGATCAGGATGACGCCGTCGTTGCTCTCGAAGCCGTCCATCTCGACGAGCAGCGCGTTCAGCGTCTGCTCGCGCTCGTCGTGCCCGCCGCCGAGGCCGGCGCCGCGGTGGCGCCCGACGGCGTCGATCTCGTCGATGAAGATGATGCAGGGCGCGTTCTTCTTGCCCTGCTCGAAGAGGTCGCGCACGCGCGAGGCGCCGACACCCACGAACATCTCGACGAAGTCCGAGCCCGAGATCGAGAAGAAGGGCACGTTCGCCTCGCCGGCGATGGCGCGCGCGAGCAGCGTCTTGCCCGAGCCCGGAGGCCCCATCAGCAGGACGCCCTTGGGGATGCGCCCGCCGAGCTTCTGGAACTTCTGCGGCTCGCGCAGGAACTCGATGATCTCCTGCAGCTCGTCCTTGGCCTCCTCGACGCCCGCCACGTCCTTGAAGGTGACCTTCTTCTGCTGGCTGGCCAGCAGCTTCGCCTTCGACTTGCCGAAGGAGAGCGCCTTGTTGCCGCCGCTCTGCATCTGCCGCATGAAGAAGATCCAGAAGCCGATCAGCAGCAGGAAGGGCGCCCAGGAGATCAGCATGTTCGCCCAGGTCGGCGTCTGGTCCGGCTGGAACTTCACCGTGACCTTCTTGGCGAGCAGGGTGTCGGTCAGCTTGTCGTAGCCGAGCGGGGCGAAGGTGCGGAAGGCCTCGCGGCTCACGGTGTGGCCCTTGATCTCGTTGCCGGTGATCGTGACTTCCTGCACCTGGCCGGCCTCGACCTGGCTCATGAACTCGCTGAAGTTGACGGACGTCTCCTTCTGCTTGAGCTGCGCGAAGTGCCAGGCCAGGAACACGACGACCAGCAGCGACATCCACAGCATGACCGTCTTGAACGTAGCGTTCACAGGAACAGCCTCCGGGCGGCGCCCCACACCGTCTCGTCCCCCCCCGGGGAAGCCGGGAGGGATGACCTATCTTAGCCTACACGATGCGCCGGCCGGCCGCGCTGCGCGCAGCGCTCAGCGGGCCTCGCGCCGCGGGATGGTGCCGAGGAAGGGCAGGCCCCGAAAGCGCTCCAGCCAGTCGAGCCCGTAGCCGACGAGGAAGCGGTCGGCCGCGGCCTGGCGGATGGTGAAGGCGGACCAGTCGGGGTGGACGTCGACCTTGCGCGCCTCGGGCTTGTCGACGAGGGCGCACACGCGCAGGCTGCGCGGGGAATGTTCGTGGATGTGGCCGAGCAGGTAGCTCAGCGTGATCCCGGTGTCGACGATGTCGTCGACCAGCAGCACGTCGCGGCCCTCGAGCGGCACGGCCGTGGCGTAGACGATCTCGGTGAGGACCCGGCTCGCGGCCGGGTCCCGCTGGGACGTCACCCGCACCAGGTCCATGGTGAGGTCCAGGGGGATGCGGCGGACGAGGTCGGTCATGAAGACGAGGCTGCCCTTCATCAGGCCCAGCACGCACGGCTCGCGGCCGGCGAACGCGCGGCTGATCTCCTCGCCCAGCTCGGCGACGCGCCGGGCGATCTCGGCCTCGGTGTACAGGACGGCGACCTCGCTCCTCATCGGGCTCTCCGGGATGATACGGCTTTCGGGACGGGCGGGGCGGACCCCTCGAAGCGGACCTCGTCCCGGCTGAACAGCGCCTGCCGGTGGCCCGGCAGGCAGAGCCTGCGTCCGGCCGGCTCGGGCCGGCGCGCCAGGCGGCGCACGCGCTCGACGTGGATGGCGCCGACCCGCGCGAGCCCGCCGGCGCGGCGCAGGGCCTGGCGGATCGCGGCACGCGCCACCGCCGCCGGCGCCTGGGCGAGCCCGGAGCGGCGCAGCACGAGCGTGCCGGCGTCCACCCGGGCGATGCGCCGCAGCAGGGCGTCGGCCTCGGCCCGGACGTGCGCGGCCTCGTCGGCCAGGAGCGCCGCGGCGCGGGCGAGCGCGGCGCGGGCACGCGGGTTGAAGCGCGACTCCAGGTACGGCAGCAGCTCGTGGCGCACGCGGTTGCGGCGGTGCGCGGGGTCCGCGTTCGACGGGTCCTCCAGCCAGGGCAGCGTGCGATCACGCAGGTGCGCGAGCACCGCCTCGCGCGAGACGCCGAGGAGAGGCCGCAGCAGGAGGCCTCGGCGCGGGCGCATCCCGCCGAGGCCGGTCGAGCCCGCGCCGCGCAGCAGGCGCAGGAGCAGCGTCTCCGCCTGGTCGTCGCGCGTGTGGGCGACGGCGATCGCCGCCGCCTGCTCCTCGGCGGCGAGCCGGCGCAGGAACGCGTAGCGCTCGCGGCGCGCGGCCTGCTCGAGCCCGCCCTTCTCGCGCTCCGCGCGCCCCCGCACGTCGGCGCTCCCGGTGCGCAGCGGGACCTCGAGCCGGGCGCACAAGCGCTGGCAGAAGGCGGCGTCGGCGTCGGATCCTGCGCGCAGGCCGTGGTCGAGGTGCGCCGCCACCAGGCGGAAGCCCCGGGGGCCACGCAGCAGGGCGAGCGCGTCGAGCAGCGCGACCGAGTCGGGCCCGCCCGAGAGGCCGAGGAGGAGCGTCTCGCCGCGGGCGGGTCTCCCGGCGGCCGCCAGGGAGCGGTCGACGGCGGCGGCGAGCCCGGGCATCCTCAAGGTCGGCGGCCCCCGGCGAGGGAAAGGTGGTGGCGGTGCAGGGACTTGAACCCCGGACTCCGCGGATATGAGCCGCGTGCTCTAACCAGCTGAGCTACACCGCCAGCGGATGCTTGGAGAGGGCCAGCGCGCCCCCCGTAGGCTGTGAGTTTACTACAGGATGGACGGACGGGGGGCGGTGTATACTCGGCCCCGACACCCAACCGAATGAACTGCGTCACCTGCGCCAAGAACGACGAAGAGAGCTCGCTCCAGAAGTGCCCGATCTGCTTCAAGTGGGTGTGTCTCGACTGCGGTCGGCGCGAGTACGGCCGGCTTTTCTGCAGCAAGCGCTGCGCCGAGCTGTTCTTCTTCGGCGACGACGACGAGTAGGCCCATGAGCTTTCCCTACGAGCGGCCCAGGCGCCTGCGCCGGAGCGAGCGGCTGCGCGCGATGGTGCGCGAGACCAGCGTCTCGCCGGCGAACCTGGTCTATCCCCTTTTCGTGGCGCCCGGCGAGGGGCTGCGGCGCGAGATCCCGTCGCTGCCCGGCTGCTTCCACCTCTCGGTCGACGAGGTCGCCCGCGAGGCGGAGCAGGTGGAGCGGCTCGGCATCGGCGGCGTGATCCTCTTCGGCCTGCCCCGGGAGAAGGACCCCGTGGGCAGCGAGGGCTACGCCGACGACGGCGTCGTGCAGCAGGCCGTGCGCGCGATCCGCGCCGGCTGCCGCGAGCTGCTGGTCTTCACCGACGTGTGCCTGTGCGAGTACACCTCGCACGGCCACTGCGGCGTCGTCGGGGACGGGGAGGTGCAGAACGACCCGACGCTCGCCCTGCTCGCGAAGATGGCCCTGTCGCACGCGCGGGCCGGCGCGCACGTGGTCGCCCCCTCGGACATGATGGACGGCCGCGTGGGCGCGATCCGCGAGGCCCTCGACGAGGGCGGTTTCGACGGAGTGCCGATCCTGTCCTACGCCGCCAAGTACGCCTCCGCCTTCTACGGTCCCTTCCGGGAGGCCGCCGACTCCGCCCCCCAGTTCGGGGACCGGCGCGGCTACCAGATGGACCCGGCCAACGTGCGCGAGGCCCTGCGCGAGGTGGCCCTCGACGTCGAGGAGGGCGCCGACATGGTGATGGTCAAGCCGGCGCTGCCCTACCTCGACGTGATCCGCGCCGTGGCCGAGACCTCCGACCGGCCGGTGGCCGCCTACAACGTCTCCGGCGAGTACGCGATGGTGAAGGCCGCCGCCGCCAGGGGCTGGATCGACGAGGACCGCATGATGCGCGAGATCCTCACCTCGATCCGGAGGGCCGGGGCGGACCTGATCCTGACCTACCACGCGAAGGACTTCGCGCGGACGGCAGGCTAGCGCGTGGGGCGCTCGGCGGAGCTGTTCGCGCGGGCGCAGGCGGTGATCCCGGGCGGCGTCTCGAGCCCGGTGCGCGCGTTCCGGGCCGTCGGCGGAGAGCCGCTGTTCATAGAGCGGGCCGCGGGCCCGCGCGTCTTCGACGAGGACGGCCGCGCCTACGTCGACTACGTGGGCTCGTGGGGCCCGATGATCCTCGGCCACGCCCACCCGGCCGTGCTCGCGGCGATCGCCGCTGCCGCCGCGCGCGGGACCTCCTTCGGGGCGCCGTGCGCGCTCGAGGTGGAGCTGGCCGAGCGTGTCGTGCGCCTGGTGCCCTCGATCGAGCGGCTGCGCTTCGTCTCCTCGGGGACCGAGGCCACGATGAGCGCGCTGCGCGTGGCGCGCGGCTTCACGGGCCGCAACAAGATCCTCAAGTTCGACGGCTGCTACCACGGTCACGCCGACCTGCTGCTCGTCTCCGCCGGCTCCGGCGTCGCGACGCTCGGCATCCCCGGCTCGCCCGGGGTGCCCGCGGGTACGGTGCAGGACACGCTCGTCGCGCCCTTCAACGACGTGGCTGCGGTCGAGGCGGTGGTCGCCGCGCACGGCGAGGACCTCGCGGCCGTGATCGTGGAGCCTGTCTGCGGGAACATGGGCACCGTGGCGCCGCGGGCGGGCTACCTCGAGGCGCTGCGCGAGATCACGCGGCGAAACGGCACGCTGCTCGTCCTCGACGAGGTGATGACCGGCTTCCGCCTCGCGCGGGGCGGGGCGCAGCAGCTCTACGGGATCCGGCCCGACCTCACCTGCCTCGGCAAGATCCTGGGCGGGGGCCTGCCGGCCGCGGCCTACGGCGGCCGCGCCGACGTCATGGCGACGGTGGCGCCCGAGGGCCCCGTCTACCAGGCGGGCACGCTGTCCGGCAACCCCCTGGCCATGGCCGCCGGCGCGGCCGTGCTGGACGCGCTCGGCGAGCCCGGGACCTACGAGCGCCTCGAGGCGAAGAGCGCGCGGCTGGAGGCCGGCCTGCGCGGCGCGGCCGCCGCGGCCGGCGCCACGGTGAGGATCAACCGGGTGGGCTCGATGATCACCGTCTTCTTCTGCGCCGGAGAAGTGGTCGACTACGCGAGCGCGAAGGTCTCGGACACGCGGCGTTTCGCCCGCTTCTTCCGGGCGCTGCTCGAGCACGGCGTCTACCTGCCGCCGGCGCAGTTCGAGGCGGCCTTCGTCTCGCTCGCCCACGAGGACGCCGACATAGACGCCACGGTCGCCGCCGCGGCCCCGGCGTTCCGAGCGGCCGCCTCCGCCTAGGGCGGGGGGGCCGCGCCGCTACGGCGCGGGCGTCGCGCGCGCGGCTTCGGCCGCGAGGTCCTTCTGGACGCCCTTGCGGTACTCGCGCCGGCGCAGCCGGTCGGCCTCGGGGTCGGCGGTCGCGAAGTTCGCGCCCAGCACGAGCTCGCCCGCGCGCGGGCCGGCGCGCAGCCCGTCGAAGGTGAGGGCCGCCGCCGGCAGGTACGGGTAGCGGGCGATCCGCCGCCAGCCGGGAAGCGCCCGGAAGGAGAGGGCCTGCTCCGGTGTCACGAGCAGCAGCCACGGTTCGCGCGACGCGGCGTAGGCCCACAGGTCGCACTGCTCGACGGCCTCGTGCCGGGCCTCGAAGAGCACGTCGCGGCGGGCGCGCGAGGGGTC
>JBGASI010000561.1:0-3257 GCA_044229815.1 Vicinamibacteria bacterium
ACGCGCGTGCAGCCGAGGGCCCGCAGGGTCTCGCACCAGCGTAGTCGCTCGGCCTCACCGGCCGAAGCGAGCCCCGGCAGGGGATCGCGCGAGCCATAGCGCGCGTGCTTGTGACGGGCCGTGTCGTGGTACGGCAGGACCTCGACCACGAGGCCCGGGTGGCGGCGGGCGATCGCGGCGATCGCGCGCAGGTGGGTGTCGCCGTCGTTCAGGCCGGGCACGAGCGGGCAGCGCAGGCGCGCGGCTACGCCAACGGCGAGCAGGCGCTCGAGGTTCGAGAGGATGGGCAGGGGAGCCACGCCCGTGAGCCGGCGGTGCTCCTCCTCCCCGGTGGCCTTGAGATCGAACAGGACGAGGTCGACGTGGCCGTGAATGGTCTCGAACGCCGACCACGGCGCGGCGCCGCAGGTCTCGAGGCAGGTGTGAATCCCCCGCTGCCGCGCGCCCTCGAGCAGGGTACGCGTGAAGGGGGCCTGGAGGAGCGGCTCGCCGCCGCTGATCGTGAGCCCGCCTCCAGAGCTGGCATAGTAGGCCTGGTCGCGCTCGACGACGGCGAGCACCTCCGCCGCGTCCCACTCCCGCCCGACCAGCCGCAGCGCGTCGAAGGCGCAGACCTCGGCGCAACGGCCGCACGCCGCGCACGCGTCGCGGTCGAGCGCGTGGCGCCCCTCGGCCAGCCGGTGCGCCTGACGCCGGCAGGCTGCGGCGCAGGCGCCGCAGGAGGAGCAACGCTCCGCGAAGAAGGCCAGCTGGGGCCGCGGCGAGCGGGACTCGGGGTTGTGGCACCACAGACAGCGCAGCGGGCAGCCCTTCAGGAAGACGGTGGTGCGGATGCCGGGGCCGTCGTGGAGCGAGAAGCGCTGGATGTCGAAGACCTGCCCGCGCATCGCGACCTCAGTGGAGCGTCCGCCGGACGAGCTCGAGCTGCACCTCGCGCGGCAGCTCCACGAAGCGCTCGCTGTAGCCGCCGACGCGCACGATCAGCCGGCGGTGCTGCTCCGGCGCAGCCAGCGCCCGCTCGAGCTCGCCGCGGTCGCTGACGCTGACCATCGCCTGCGTGCCGCCGCCGGCGAAATAGCCCTGCAGCAGGGCCCCCGCCGTCCCGCCAGCGGGACCGAAGAGACCGCGCGAGAGCCGGACGTTGTGGGTGGCGCCCGCGTGCAACGAGGGATCGAGACGCGCCATCGAGTTGAGGAGCGCGGTCAGCCCGGCATGATCCGCCCCTGCGCTCGGCTGGTTGCCGTTCGAGAGCGGCGCGCCCGAGCGGCGCCCGTCGGCGGAGGCGCCCGTCCGCTTGCCGAACAGCACCGAGTCGCCGTTGTTCACGAGCACGACGAGGAAGCTGTCGAGACCGACCCGCGCGGCCTGCCGCTTCGCCGCGCCGCAGACGACGGCGTTCACCCACGAGGCCATGGCGTCGGCCGCGTCGTCGTCGTTGCCGAACTTGGGCACGGAGGCGAGCCGCCGCCGCTCGCGTTCGTGGCCGACGAAGTCGGCGTCCAGGCAGGCGAGCAGCCCGTCGGCGGACAGCCAGCGCTCCTCGTAGACCGCCCGGCGGATGGCCAGCAGGCTGTCCGCCACGCTGTTGTTGCCGAAGCTCTCGAGCGTCCCGCCGAGGTGGCGGACGCCGCCCGCCAGCAGCGGGCGGCCGCGCGCGAGACAGTCGTCGTAGAGCAGGCTCAGCAGCGGGAAGCCGGCCTCGCGCGCGGTCTCCCGGTAGATCGTGGCCTGGGCCTGTGCCAGCAGCGCCACGTGATGCTCGATCTGGCGCTCGAAAGCCTGCTGCAGCTCCTCGAAAGTGGCGAACGCGCGCAGGTGACCCAGGGCGAGCCCGCGCCTCTCGCCGCTGAAGCCGTCGCGGCCGTCGCGCAGCGTCACGTCGAGGGCCTTGAGCACGTTGAGCGCGCCGTCGGGCGAACCGACG
Organism: Vicinamibacteria bacterium; assembly: GCA_044229815.1. Lineage (GTDB taxonomy): Bacteria > Acidobacteriota > Vicinamibacteria > Fen-336 > Fen-336 > DATBSL01. The sequence continues at coordinate 1,925 of JBGASI010000561.1, forward strand.
CTGCGGCCCTCGAGCACGTACTCGCCGCAGCCGTAGGGCACGTAGCGCTCGGCCTCCGCGGTCGGGACGCCGAACGCCGAGGCGACCGCGGGGACGTTCACGTCGTCGTTGTAGAGGATCGGGAAGGTCGAGCCGAGGGCGACCACCTCGAGGGCCCGCTGCCACAGGCGCGTCGGCATGCCCTCGTGCCAGCGCAGCGAGAGCTGGGGGATCGTGTCTCCCGCGCGCGCCTGGGCCTCGAGCGCGAGCGCGGCGAAACGGTCGGCGTTCGCCTCGTTTCGCCGGCCGCGGCCGCCGATCACGATCCGGTTGTTGAAGTTGTCGCCGCGGGCCTGGACGAGCCGCCAAAGCCCGACGAGGAGCCCGATCGCCTGCTCCTCGTCGAGCACGCCGGCGTCGAGGTCGCGCACGAGCAGGTCGCCGAGCGCGACGTCGAGCCGGCCGTAGTTCTTGGGCAGCGCGACGAGGGCGTAGAGCCAGACGAGTTGGACGGCCTCGTGGAAGTGCGCCGGCGCGGCCTGCGCGATCCGCTCGAGACTCGAGGCGATCCTCTCGAGGACGGCAGGCGAGGCCTCGTCGGCGGCGGCGCCCAGCTGCGCCCGGGCCTGCCGCGCGTAGCGCAGGGCGGCCTCCCGAACCACGTCGAGGCCGGCGGCAAGCGCGTCCAGGAACGCGGCCTCCTCGTCGGAGGCGGCGCCTGCGCGGCGCGCGCGCAGGTCTTCGCCCAGGCCCGACAACCCGCGCCGGACCAGGCGGTCGTAGTCGAGGCAGGGGCCGCCGAGGCCGTACATCGGGTAGGCGATCTCGTGGTTCGCGTAGTAGTCGTCGCTCGGCAGGCCTTCTGCGAGGGGGGGAGGGAAGGCCTCGCGGCAGCGGCGGTGCGTGACGCGGGCCTGCCAGTACGCGAGCAGGGCGAGGGCGTCGCGGCGCACGTGCGAGGAGACGCCTTCGTCCGCGGCCGCCGTCTCGAGCAGCCCCGCGCGGCAGAAGTAGGCGGCCTCGGTGAGATCGCCCCGCTCGGGGTCGATGCCGACGGCCATGCGCCACAGGCGGCCGGCGAAGAGGTCTCCCGGCTGGATCGGCAACAGCGTCAGCTCCGCCTGGAGACGCAGGCAGGCCACCTCGCGCTGCCAGGGATGCACGCCCTCCAGACGGTGGTGGGTGTCGGTAAACCGCCGCTCGCGCTCGACCGACACGAGGCGCTCGCTCGACTTGAGCGCACCGTAGTCCAGTTCGGCGAGGGCCGTCGTGCGCTGGGTCATCGCTGTACCGCCTCGGGAACTGAGGTGGCGGGGACCGCGGGGCGCCCCGTCCCGGCGAGCGCCCCGCGGCT
>JBGASI010000562.1:0-3255 GCA_044229815.1 Vicinamibacteria bacterium
CGCGGCGCCGGTGATCGCGGCGAGCGGGGTGCGCAGGTCGTGGGAGACGGAGCTGAGGAGGGTGCTGCGCAGCCGCTCGCTCTCGGCGGCGACGCGCGCGCGCTCGGCGTCGGCTGCGAGCTGGGCGCGCTCGAGCGGGGCCGCGATCAGCCGCGCCAGGGCGCTCACCAGGTCGCGCTGGTCGGGGGCGAGCGGCCGGGACGAGGCGGGCAGCTCGATCGCCAGCACGCCGAGGCGCCGGCCGCTGCCCTCGATCGGCTCGTAGAGGGCGCGCGCGGCGGGCAGCGTGTCGGTCTCCGCGCCGGCCGCGTGTCCGTGGTCGAGCGCCCACTGCGCGACGGCGGTCTCGCGCGGGTCCGCGGCGAAGGAGGGCAGGGGCTCGCCGACGGGCTCGAGCCCGCGCTCGTTCGCCAGCAGCACGGCGGTCTCGCCGTGGAACAGCTGCGCGACGTGTCGGGCCCCGGCGGCCGCCAGCTCGCGCGGGTCGCGCAGGCCGCTCAGCTCGCGGCTCACCGCGTAGAGCGCCTGGGTCCGCTTCTCCCGCTGGAGCGCCATCTCCGCGACGTCGCGCACGCGCGCCGCGAGGCTCGAGACCAGCAGCCCCACCACGAGCATCACCGCGAAGGTGACGACGTACTGGGTGTCCGACACCGCGAAGGTGAGGTGCGGAGGAACAAGGAAGAAGTCGAACAGGGCGACGCTCGCGACGGCGGCGAAGGCGGAGGGGCCGCGGCCGTAGCGTGTCGCCACCAGCACGACCCCCAGCAGGTAGATCATCACGAGGTTCAGGTTGTCGAGCCGGCTCGCGAGCGCCTGGGAGAGGAGCGTCGACACCGTGACGACCAGCGCTGCGAAGGCGTAGCCCCGCGGGGGCGAGCGGCGCGCGGGCCGCGCGACCGGCGCCGCGCTGCCGGCCTCGCCCGAGATGACGAAGACGTCGAGGTCGCCGCTCGTGCGCACGATGTCGTCCACCAGCGAGCCGCGCAGGCGGTCGCGCCAGCGCGGGTGGGCCGGCTTGCCGACCACCAGCTTGCTGACGTTGCGCTCGCGGGCGAAGCGCAGGACGGCCTCCGTGACGCTCGGCCCGGTGATCGTGGCGGTCTCGGCCCCGAGCTGCTCGGCCAGCGCGAAGGCGCCGGCGAGCTGCCGCCGCTCGCCCTCCGACAGCGCCGGCTGGTCCGGCGACTCCACCCAGGCGACCATCCACTCGGCGCGCAGGCGCGCGGCGAGCCGCCTCGCGCCGCGGACGAGACGGTGGCTGTCCGGGTTCGGCCGGATGCAGACGAGGACGCGCTCGGCCACCGGCCAGGTGGCGTCGATCGCGTGGTCGAGGCGATAGCCTCGGACCGCGGCGTCCACGTGCTCGGCCGTGCGGCGCAGGGCCAGCTCGCGCAGGGCCGTCAGGTTGCCCTTGCGGAAGAAGTGCCGGACCGCGCGCGCCGCCTGGTCGGGCAGGTAGACCCTGCCGTCCTCGAGCCGGCGCAGCAGCTCCTCGGGAGGCAGGTCCACGAACTCGACCTCGTCCGCCTCGTCGAGCAGGCGGTCGGGCAGCGTCTCGCGCACCAGCACCCCGGTGATGCGCTGGACGAGGTCGTTGACGCTCTCGAGGTGCTGGACGTTGAGCGTCGTCCAGACGTCGATCCCGGCCTCGAGCAGCTCGACCGCGTCCTGCCAGCGCTTGGGGTGCCGCGAGCCGGGGGCGTTCGAGTGGGCGAGCTCGTCGAGCAGCAGCAGGCCCGGGCGTCGGGCGAGCGCCGCGTCGAGGTCGAACTCCGGCAGGCGGAGGCCGCGCAGGTCCGCCTCGCGTGAGGCGAGCCGTTCGAGCCCGTCGGCGAGGGCGGCGGTCTCGGCGCGGCCGTGCGTCTCGAGCCAGCCGATGACGACGTCGCCGCCCTTCTCGCGCGCGACACGGGCCGCCTCGAGCATCGCGTAGGTCTTTCCCACGCCGGGCGCGGCCCCGAAGAACACCTTGAGCCGCCCGCGGCGGTCCGCCCGCTCGTCGCGCTCGACGCGCCGCAGCAGCGCGTCCGGGTCGGGGCGTGCGTCGCTCACGTTTACGACGCTACACCCGGCGGCATCAAGACGGCATCAAGATTCACATCCGGTCATGAGCCGCGGCGATGGCTCCTACCGCGTTCGGGAATCGGCGGGACCCACGGTCCAGGCGGCGACGGCCCGTGGGGCGGCCGCCGCCTCCTCCGAGCGTCCCTGCGCGTCGATCACGAGCCCGAGGGCGGTGGCCAGCGCGACGAGCGCCCTTCGCGCGTCGCCGTCGACAGGTTGGCCGTCGCCCCAGAGGTCGAGCCAGCCGACCGGGCGGCCCGCGGCCAGCAGCGGCACGCGAAGGCCCTTCTCCGGCAGCGGCGCGGCGCGGCCGCGCCAGTCCCAGTACGGGGCTGCCGCCACCAGCTCGTGCGAGCCATCCACGTCCGGGGGCACGCTGGCCGTGCTCGCCGTCTCGCCGACGCTCGCCAGCAGGCGGTCGGCACGGTCGCGCACGGCCAGCGCCGCGACGGGGAAGGCCCGAAGGGCCGCGGCGGCCGTTTCCTGCAGGCGCGGTTCCACGGCTCCGCCATCGGCCCCCCGCCGGACCGCGAGTTGGAGGACGTCGAGCTGGCGGCGGGTCACGAGCCGCCGGCGCCGAGGCGATCCGAGGCTGGCGGCCAGGAGCCCGCACAGCGTCAGACCGACGAAGGCGATCGCGTCGTCCTTGCCGTGGATCGCCAGGTGGAGGTAGGGCCGGGTCAGGAAGAAGTCGAGGCTCAGGGCGGAGACGAGGGCGGTCGTCACCGCGGGCGCCCGCCCCCCCAGCTCGCCGACGAGGATCGTCAGCGCCAGGAAGGCGAAGGTGAAGTTCGAGGCGATCGTGAGCTCGCGCGCCGGCATCAGTACCACGCCGAGCAGCAGGGCCGCGATCGGTCCCAGGCCGAGGTAGAACAGCTTGTCGCCGTCGTCCATGTTCAGTCTCCCGGAAGTTTGGAGCGCCCCGCAGCCGTCGGCTCGAGGGGCTTTGCTGCGCCGAAGCGGCGGTCGAGCTCCAGGTTCAGGAGCAGCACGTTCACGCGGGCTTCGCCCAGCAGGCCGAAGCTGCGGTCCTCGACGCGCTCGCGCACCAGCGCCTCGACGGCGGCCGCGCGGGCGTGGCGCGCAGCGGCGATGCGCGGGACCTGCCACAGCGCCGCCTCGGGGCTCAGGTGCGGATCGAGTCCGCTCGCGGAGGTGGTGGCGAGCTCGGCGGGCACCATGGAGGCAGAC
>JBGASI010000563.1:0-3247 GCA_044229815.1 Vicinamibacteria bacterium
ACCGTGCGCGGGAGGTCGAAGTCCGGCCGCGGCGCGGTCGGCGAGCCGTAGACGAGCCGATAGCGGCCGCCGCGGGCGGCCTCGAAGAGCAGCCGCTCCACGGGCGCGCGCAGGGACACCCCGCGGATCGCGAGGGGCCGGTCGTCCGCGTTCTTCACCCGCACCCGCAGCCACTGCTCGCGGCCGCGGACCGCCAGCGTGAGCGACTCGCCCCGGACGCCGTCGTGCTCGAGCCGGTGCAGCACGCCGCGGCCGATCTCGTCCCAGCGCACGCCGCCGGCCCGCTCGCCGGACCGGCTCGCATCACGCCGCGCCTCGACCACCGCCTCGCGGAAGAAGTGCTCGTCGGCGACGTCGATCGACACGGACAGGAAGGGCTGCTGGCGGGCGCCGAGGTCCAGCAGCAGCCAGGTCTCGCGCGAGCGCCCGTCCTCGGCGCGGGTCCAGCGCGGCACGAGGGGCTCGTCCCGCAGCGGCCGCCCGCCCCCGGCAGGCAGCAGGGCCCCCAGGAGGCTCACGCGCTCCCGCTCGTCCGGGCCGGGGTGGACCGCGAGCCGGAGGTAGCGGAAGTCGTTCGGCGGCAGCTCGATCGCCTCGTAGCGCGCGGGCTCGCCCCCGGGCACGGCGAAGACCCAGGCCTCTTCCACGAGCGTCGTCCAGCGCCCGGCGTCGTCGCTGCCCTCGACCGCCACCCGGCGGCGGAAGTTCTCGCCCGAGAGCTCGAGGCGCAGCCGGTCCTTGGGCGCGTGGTCGCCGAAGTCCAGGACGGCGGTTGCCGAGCGGTCGCCCAGCCAGCCCCGGTTGCGGATCACCGGGACGACGTCCACTGCCCGCCCGGGCGGCTGACCGCGGTCGAGCACGAACGGCACGAGGCGGTCCTCCCCGTCCAGCAGCCGCAGATCCGCGAGGTCCGCGCGGCTCGAGTCGTAGACGTGCCGGTCCAGGCGCACGGCGACGCGGCCCGGCGCGGGCACGTCGATGGTCCGTTCGAAGGTGAAGGCGGGCGAGGCCGGCGCTGCCTCCGCCTGGACCACGGCGGCCGCGGCAGCCAGGACCAGCCCGACGCCGGCGACGACGGCCGCCGCCCTCACGCGGCCTCCCCCGGCGGCGTCAGGCGCTCGCGGAAGCGCAGGTTGAGCCAGGCGCCGGCGAGCAGCAGCACGCCCAGCACCAGGAACGAGAGCATGCGGTAGACCGTCGGCAGCGTCGAGAGGTCGACCAGCACGACCTTGGCGGCCGTCAGCGCGAACAGGCCGTAGCCGGCGTAGAACAGGCCGCGGCTACGCAGGCCGAGGCCGCCCGCGAGGAGGCCCATGGCAAAGGTCGTCCACAGCACGGAGACGGCGAGGTCTCCCTGCCGCCGCGCGGACGTGGCGCCGTCGGCGTCCTGCGCCACGAGCGCGGCCTGCGCGCTTTGTCCGAAGGCCGACTGCGTCTCGGCGGTGAGCAGCCCGAACAGCAGGAGCAGCGCGAGCGGCGTCAGCGCGAGCCGCGCGGCCCCGTCCAGCCCGGCGACCGCCTGGTCGGGCTCCAGCCGCCGGGCGAGGACGTGCGCGCCGAGCAGGGCCAGGATCACCAGCAGCCAGGTGCCGAAGACGGGGTTCCAGGCCGGGACGAAGCTGCCGGGGTGCAACGGCAGGTGGCGCGCGAACAGACGGACGATCGCGAGCGCGAGGACGCCGTAGCCGAAGGCGCGCGTCAGGGCGGAGCCGTGACGCACGCCGAGCCATAGCAGGAGCACGCCTTCGAGCGCCCAGCCCGCCGTGATCCCGTGCAGGCCGAGCTGCGCCGGGATGGCGAGCGTCAGGAAGGACGCCGCGAGGCCGAGCGCGACGTGGGTGCGCAAGGCGTCCTCGCCGCGCCGACGCGCCGCGAGGCCAAGCAGCAGATGCAGGGCGCCGAGCACGACCGCCGCCGGGCCGAGCAGCGTCGGCGACGCCACGCTCCAGGCGCGATAGAGAGCGCCCCAGGCGAGGGCCGCAGCCACGAGGTGGGTCACGGCGCCCGCCAACCCAAGGCGTTCGCGGACGGCGCCGCGCACCGTCTCGATGAGGAAGTAGGCGCCGGCCAGCGTCAGGGCCAGCGCCAGCGCCTCGCCCGCCTTCTCGGGCGCGTAGTAGCGGCCGAACCAGGCGAGGACCGCGAGCGAGCCGAGCAGGGCCGCGATCGGCTCGGCCCACGACCAGCGGCGGGCCGCCAGCACGGCGAGCCCGGCCTGCGCCGCAAGCAGCGCCAGCAGCGCGAGCGGCCTGTCCGTGGCCACCGCGAGGCCGATCGAGGCCAGCCCGCCGCCGACGAGCGCCACCGCCGAGACCGGGGCGGCGAACGACGTCCCCGCCGGCGCGAGCACGACGAGCAGCAGCGCGCCCGCGCCCACCCACGCCGCCGCGACGCCGAACGCCTCGGGCCGGTAGTGCGCCGCCGTCCAGGCGAGGAACGGGATGGCCACCACGGCCGAGGCCACGAGCCCGAGCGCCGGCTGCGCCGCTCGCAGCAGGGCGCCGGCCAACAGGAGGCACAGCGGCAGCACGACCTCGGGCCGGTTGGCGTCGGCCCCGAGCAGCGACAGGCCGCCCGCGGCGATCAGGGCCACGAAGCCGAGCGAGGCCGGCCGCTGCTTGCTGGCCGCACCGAGCGCGAACAGCGCCGTCAGGGTCACGAGTCCGCCTGCGGCGACGCCGAACCGCTCGGGGCGGAAGAACTGGCCGTACCAGCCGGCGTAGAGCAGCACAGTGCCGACGAGCGCGAGCGGCAGCGTCTCGGGCCAGGGCTTGCGCCGGTCGAGCCAGACGGCCCCGGCGCCGAGCAGCAGCAGGTAGGCGAAGAGGCTGAGCGCCCGGTCTTCCCCCGTGGACAGGAGCACCGGCGCGAGGTACGCGCCCGCCCAGGCGAGGCCCGCCAGCAGTCGCGCGTCGAGCCGCTCGGCCAGCGCCACGGCACAGGCCGTGACGACGAACATGACCAGGCCCGCGGCCGGCCGCGGCACCAGGCCGTAGACGGCGTGGGCCGCGAACCCGGTCACGTAGAGGCCGGCGAGGCCGGTAGCCGCGAGCCCCTGGCCGAGCGGGCGGTACTCGCGGGGGAGCAGGCGCAGGCCGGCCGCCACGAGGCCCAGGCTGAAGACGGCGCCGCTCAGCACGCGGCCGGTCGGGCCGACCCACTCGTTCTCCCAGGCATAGCGCACGAAGAAGCCGAGGAAGACGACGACGGCGAGCCCGCCCGCGCCCACGAGCAGCTTGGGCCCCAG
>JBGASI010000040.1:0-18777 GCA_044229815.1 Vicinamibacteria bacterium
GACCGATCCGGACGCTGGCCGACCTGCGCGGGCGCACCCTCGTGCTGCAGGCGCTGCGTTCGACGTCCGCCTTCGCGCTGCCGAGGGCCGAGCTCGTGCGCGCGGGCCTGAAGGTCGCCGCTGCCGACGAGGCGGGTGCCTCGAAACTCGCCGTGCGCTACGTGCTGGCCGGCGGCGAGGTCAACCAGGCGGTCTGGGTGCTCCACGGCCGCGGTGACGCGGGGGCCTTCAACGAGGGCGACTGGGCCCTGCTGCCGGAGCGCATGCGCTCGCAGCTGCGCGTCTTCCACCAAACGCGCCCGATCATCCGCGGCCTGCTCTCGTTCCGCGGCGACCTCGCGCCGGCGGTGCTCGCACCGGTGCGCGACGTGCTGCTCGCGCTCTCCGGGGACGCCGCCGGCCGCGCCGCGCTCGACGCGGCGGCGGGGATCACGAGCTTCGAGGCGCTCACGGCCGCGGACCGCGCGGAGGTCGAGGGCTGGCGCTCAGCGCTGCGCGCCATAGGCTCACGGTGATCCGGGTCGGCGGCATCGGCTTCCGCTACGCCGCCTATCTGGCGGCCCTGACGCTCGCCGTCGTGGCCGTCGCGCTCTCGGCCGCGGGCCTGATGGCCTTTCGCCAGCTGCACGTGATCCAGGAGGAGATCCACGGGGCCATCTCCAGCGCGCGCGCGGCCGACGAGGAGGACGCGCTGCGCGGCAGCGTGAACTACCTGGCCGGCCGGCTCTTCAACCCCGCCCACCAGCTCGACGTGGAGCGGCTGGGCGAGGAGATCACGCTGGCCGGGGAGTGGCTGCCGCTCGTCTCCTTCGTGGTGACCGGCGCCGACCGCCGGGTGCTCTCGGACGACGGCCGGCAGGGCGCTCGCTACGGCGAGCTGATCGAGGGGCCGTTGCCGTCGCTCGCGTCGCCGGCCCCGCTCATCCTCGCGCGCGGCAAGCAGACCGAGGTGCGATTCCTGGTGCGCTCCGGGGACGTGGTGGCCGGCTGGGGCGTCCTGGTGCTGGGCGAAGCGCGCTGGCGTTCCTCGCTGCGCGGGCTCGAGGAGCGCACGGCCGCGCTGTGGGCCGCGCACCGCGCCTCCCTGCTCTCGCTCGGGCTCGTCACCTTCGTCGTGACGCTCGCGCTCGGCCTGATGACGAGCGCCCTCCTGTCCCGCTCGCTCGCCCGCCCGCTCACCGAAATGAGCCGCGCCGCGGCGCAGATCGCCTCGGGTAACCTCGAGGAGCGGGTGGAGGCCGGGTTCCCGGGCGAGCTCGGCGAGCTCGCCCGGGCGCTCAACCGCATGGCCATGGACCTCGCGGCGCACGAGGCGGCGCTGCGGGCGGAGCGCGCGGACCTCGCGCGCAAGAACGCCGAGCTCGAGCGCTTCAGCTACACGGTGTCGCACGACCTCAAGAGCCCGCTCGTCACGATCCGCGGCTTCGCCAGCCTGGCCCAGACCGACGTCGCGGCCGGGGCCAGCGAGCGCGTGCTCGACGACCTCGCCCGCATCGGCTCGGCGGCCGACAAGATGCACGCCCTGCTCGACGACCTGCTCGAGCTGTCGCGGGTCGGCCGCGTGGTGCACCCGCCCGAGGACGTGCCGCTCGGTGATCTCGCGCGCGAGGCCGTGGAGCTCGTCCGGGGCCGGCTGGCCGAGAAGGGTGTCGCGGTCGAGATCGCGCCCGACCTGCCCGTGGTGCGCGCCGACCGCCGGCGCCTGCTCGAGGTCCTGCAGAACCTGATCGAGAACGCGGCGAAGTTCACGGGCAGCCAGACCGTCCCGCGCGTCGAGGTCGGCGTGCGCGAGGGCGCGGAGGGCCGCGTCTTCTACGTGCGCGACAACGGGCGGGGCATCGAGGCGCGCCACCTCGAGCGCGTGTTCGACCTGTTCGCGAAGCTCGAGGCCTCCGCCGAGGGCACCGGCGTCGGCCTCGCGCTGGCGCGACGCGTCGTCGAGGCGCACGGCGGCCGGTTGTGGGCGGAGTCCGAGGGCCTCGGGCGCGGCACCTCGTTCTGCTTCACGCTCGCGGGCGCCTGAGGGCCCGGTGACGCCGGCCCGTCAGGGCAGTGGCGCCACCCACTGCTCGTCGCCGACCTTCCAGGACCCGCCCTGCTTGACCAGCGTGGCCATGCCGTTCGTCGCCTTGCCTGCAGCGGTCTTCGCGGTCAGCTGCAGCTCGACCTTGTCCGGGCTCGCCGTCTGCTTCGTGACCTTGAGGTCGCTCAGCGCCCGGGCGTTCATCTTGATGTAGTTGGCCTGCATCTCCGTGGGCATCCTGCGCAGGTTGTCACCGAGCTCCTTGGGGTAGTAGAGCACGAGCTCGTCCAGCGACTTGGCCTTCGCCAGGACGGCCAGGTATCCCCTGTAGAACTCGAGCGGATCGGTTTGCGCTGCCTGCGCCGCGACCTTCGTGGCGCCCAGTGCGAGACAACCGGCCAGCAGGACCGCAGCTTTCATCGAGACTCCTCCGATTCAATGCGGTCGACGCGGCCGTCGCCGGCGCCGTCCACCACCGTCTGTGCCAATGGAACGCTGCCGCGGACTATAGCCAAGCCGGCTCTGTCCGGGCAAGCCGCGCGACGGCCGCCTCGCCTGTCGGAGCTTCCCTACGGGAAGGAGAGGAGCGTCAGCGAGTACGGCGGCAGCAGCCAGGTGCCGCGGGCGGGTTCGGCCTTCGGCCTGGGCAACGCGTCCCGGGCCGGGTTCGGCGAGCGGACGCCGTTGAAGATCACGTCCTCGTCCTCGATGTCGCCGCCGCTGCCCAGCAGGGTCTCGACCTGCGCCACGGGCTGAACACTCGGCGACGCCGCGCCGGCGAGCGCCAACGCGGCTGCGACCTCGTCGGCCGACTTGTTGATGAGCAGCACGCGCAGCGTGCCTTCCCTCGTCTGCGCGGCGTAGACGCTGAGGACGTTCTTCGCGTCCGCGTCGCTGGCGACGTCCAGGATCCTGCCGTGCAGCTTGGCGGCCAGCGCCAGCGCGAAGTAGGTGGGCGAGGCCTGGTCCGCCGGCCGCGAGTCGTTCTTCATGGCCAGGACTCCCCAGCCGCGATCGATCTTCTGCAGGCAGAAGTGCGTGTGCCCGGCGACACCCGTGCGCAGGAACATGCCGACCGAGTCGGCGCAGCCCAGGGCGTTCGAGAGCTTCCGGCCGGAGGTGTTCCTGTCGCCAGCCCCCCAGTTCCACTCGGTCACGTACAGGGGCAGCGGCCGAGAGTCGTTCTCCTCGATGACGCCACGGATGAACTTCATGCAGTCGGCCCAGCCCTGGGCCTCGCCGCGCTTCGCCTCCCAGGGGCCGTCGCCGCCGCCGGGATACCAGTGCAGCGAGACGGCGTCCACGAGGCCGGTGCCGTGCCGGTTGCCCTGGGCCTGGAGGAACTTCGCGAGGTTGCCCTCGTGCCACCAGTACCAGGCGTTCGTCGAGGCGGGGCCGACCACGCGGGCCTGCGGATCGAGGCGCTTGATCGCCCGGGCCTGCTCCTCGAAGACCTTGTTGTACCAGCGGTACACGGCCACCTGGTCCGTCTTGAACGGACTGGGCGCGTCCGCCTCCGGTTCGTTGCCGATCTCCCAGAACGCGACGCCGATGCCCTTCCTGCGGGCGTCGGACACCCACTCGGCCTGGTGCGCGCCGGAGTTGTCGAGCTTGTACCGCTTGCCGGTGCTCTTGTTGACGCCGCTCTCGCTGGTCGCGGCGTTGGTCTGGAAGACCATCCGTGCCCCGCCGGCCTGCGCCAGCTTCCAGGCGCGCTCGGGCGTCAGCTCGGTCAACCCGTTTCCCAGAGGCTCCTGCCAGTCGTACCAGTGGGCGGGAACGCCGCCGGGGAAGCGCAGCAGGCCGAGGCCCATCTGCGCGAACGCGCGCACGGCCCCCGCGGAGTCGCCGGTGTCGTTCCACAGGGCCACGAAGTTCGTGCCGTGCGCGTCGGGAGCGACCTCGTAGAGCACCTTCCTCGTGTCGACGGTGACGTGGGCCTGCAGCGGCGGCGTCTTCCGCGGCGCGCCGACCTCGACGGAGACGTCGTCCAGGTAGAGCCGCTTCACGTCCCAGACCTGGATCAGCAGCGATCGGGTGTGGGGGTAGGGTGTCAGGTCGATCCGGACCTGCACCCACTGCCCTCCCGCGAGGCGGCCGCCCCCGCCGGGGCCGATCCACTTGTTCGTGTTCGCGCCGTTGACGTGGAGCTGCGGCCAGGCCGCCTGCTTTCCGTCCGCCAGATCGCACCAGAGGTGAAGGGTCAGCGACCTGGCGCGGTCCAGCTGGCGCGACTCCAGCGCGAAGTTCGCCCCCCACTGCCCCGCGTCGACGCGCAGCGAGCGCCTGCTGCCCCCGTGGCCGCGCTCGCTCGCGACCGAGGCCTCGCTGTTGCTCCCGCTCCAGCCGCCCGCCTGCCCGTCCTCGAAGTCCCAGCGGAGGGCGCCCTTCTCCGGAGCAGCGGCCGCCTGGGGCGTGGCCGCGGTCGGGCCGGCCGCGAGGGCGAAGAGGCTCGCCAGTGCCCCGATGACTGCTGTCGTGCGCAAGGCGCTACCCGTTGCGGAAGATGCTCTCTAGGACGCCCGACGTGCGCGCGAAGACCTCTTCGAAGCCGCCCATGCCGTCCACCTTCACCACCCCGTGAAGCTGGTTGTACTTGTTGATGACGGGCACGGTCTTGGTCTCGTGCTCCGCGAGCCGCTGCACGATCTTGGCGGTCGTGTTGTCGTAGGGCATGCAGCGGTCGGTGCGGCTGCGCTCGTCCAGGCGCTTGATCAGCTCGAGCGTCGGCACCTCGATCTCGATGCTGCGCGCGATGGACGAGCCGCGCTTGCGCAGCAGACCGTCCAGGATGTACGACTGCACCAGCGTCCTCGGGAATCCCTTGAAGATGAAGCCCTTGACGCCGGCGGAGCGCTCGAGCTTCTTCTCGATCAGCTGCACCACGATCTCGTCGGGCACCAGCTGGCCGCTCTCGTAGAGGCCGATGATCTTCTGGCCCAGCGGCGTCCGGGCCTTGATCTCCTGGTCCAGCATCGGGCCCGTGGCCACGTACTCGAGGCCGTACTTGCGCGCGAGGGCCGCGCCCTGCGAGCCCCTGCCCGAGCCGGGGTAGCCGAACACCACGACGTTGACCAGGTACTTGGCCAGCTCGTTGCGCACGAGCACGCGGATGTCCGAGGTCACATTCTCGATCGACTGGTTGCCGTTCGCGCGCTGGTAGTTGCCCTTCTCGCGGTAGAAGTCGAGCACGGGCAGGGTCTTCTCGTTGTACTCGCGCAGCCGGTTGCGGATGACGGTCTCGTTGTCGTCCGTGCGCCCGGAGGTCCTGCCGCGCTCCAGCAGGCGCTTGACCGAGGTCTCCTCGTCGACCTCGAGGCTGACGAGGCAGTTGAGCGACGTGTTCAACTTCATCATCAGGCCTTCCAGGATGTAGCACTGGATGTAGGTGCGCGGAAAGCCGTCGAACAGGAAGCCGTTCGCCTCCGGGTGCTCGGTGATCGTCTTCTCGATCACCTGCACGATGATCTCGTCGGAGACGAGGCCGCCGGAGGCGATGATGCTCTTCGCCTCGAGGCCGAGCTTCGTCTCGGCCGCGAGCTCCTTCCGCAGCAGATCACCGGTCGAGATGTAGAAGAGGTTGAACTCCTTGACGAGGAACTCCGACTGCGTCCCCTTGCCGGCCCCGGGCGGGCCGAACAGCGCGATGTTCAACATGTTGGACTCCGATGCTGTGACTGACGTCGCGGCGCGGGAGGCCGGTCACGAAGCCTCGGCGGCTCGCGAGTTGAGTTGTACCACGCTGCGGGGGCGTCGAGGGTGAGTCGCCACTTCCGGCGTCGTCGAGTCGGGGCCGCTCGGGCCTGAGCCGGGTCGCGCCGCGTCCGGGCGGTGTACACTGTACACATGCCGAGCCTCGCCGCGGGCCCCACCACTGCCGAGCGGATCGTAGCCGAGGCGCGCTGCCTGCTCGAGCGCGACGGCCCCGACGGGGTCAGCATCCGCAAGGTGGCGCGGGCCGTCGGCCTGACCGCGATGGCGATCTACCGCCACTACCCGAGCCGCGAGGCCATGCTCGCGCGGGTCGTCGACGGCGTCTTCGCCGAGCTGGCCGCCGCCTGGCACGCCCCGGCGCGCGGCGGCGTGAGCGCGCGGCTGCTCTCTGCGTTTGGCGGCTACCTGGACTACGCGCTCGACCACCCGCGGCTCTACGACTACGCCTTCGCCAGCGCCCGGCCCGGCGCCCGGCGCTTCCCGCGCGACTTCGAGACCCGCCGCTCGCCGACGCTGAACCTCGTCGCCGACGCGCTGTCGCAGGGCATGCGCGAGGGCCGCTACCGTCGCGGCGATCCGTGGACGATCGCGCTGTCGCTGTGGGCGCTGTCGCACGGGCTCGTCTCCCTCTACCGCGGCGGCCGCATCGACCTGCCCCGCCCCGCGTTCAGCGCACTGCACCGGGCCGCGCTCCTCCGGTTCCTCGATGGCCTGGCTCGCTGACCGCCGTCCGGCCGCCCTCGCCGTCGCCGCAACATTGCTCTCCGCCGCGTGCCTCTGGCTCGGCAACGGCCTCGAGCCGGTGTGGTGGTTGATGTGGATCGCCCCGCTGCCGGTCCTGGTCGTCGCGCTCCGCAGCCGCGCCTCCACCGGCGCGGCGCTCGTGTTCACCGCCTGGTTCGCCGGCGGCCTCAACCTGTGGTCGTACCTGCGAACCACCATCGGCGTGCCGGCGCCGGTTCCGTTCGTGACGGCGGCGTTGCCGGCCGCGGTCGTCACGGGTGGCGTCCTGCTCGCCCGGCTGCATGCGCGGCGTGGCCGGTGGACGATCGCCGTGCTGGCGCTGCCCGCCGCGTGGACGGCGTTCGAGCTCGCGTGCGCGCGGCTGTCCCCGCACGGCAGCTTCGGCAGCCTCGCCCCGTCGCAGGCGGACTGCCTGCCGCTCGTGCAGCTCGCGGCGCTGGGCGGCGGCGCCGCCGTCGGTTTCCTGCTCCTGTTCTCCGCGTCGGCCGTGGCCGTGGCTTCGCTGCCGGGCGCGCCGCGCCGGCGGATCGCAGTGACGCTGACGGGCGTCCTGGCGCTGGCGCTCGGCTACGGCGGCTGGCGCCTCTCGGCGACCGACGAGGCAGGCGAGCGCCTCACGGTCGGCCTCGCGGCGAGCGATCAGCCGGAGCAGCCGGTCAGTGTGGACCTGGCCGCGGGCCAGGAACTGGAGCAGCGCCTGGCGGGCGCCGTCGCCTCCCTGCGCGCCTCAGGCGCGCAGGCGATCGTGCTGCCCGAGACGACGCTGCGGGTCCGGAGCGGGGAACTGGAAGCGACGAGCACGCGCCTCGCGGCAACGCTCGACGCGGGCTCCGTGCTCGTGGTCGGCATCGACCGCGTCGACGCGCGCGGTGAGGACAACGCGGCGCTCGCCCTGGGCGCGGGCGGCCGGCTCCTCGCCAGCTACAGCAAGCGCCACCTGCTGCCGCCTTTCGAGCGGCACTACCGGCCGGGCAGGCAGCCCGCGATCGTGCGTGTCGGATCGGTCCCTGCGGGACTCGCGATCTGCAAGGACCTCGACTTCCCGTCTCTCGGCCGCGACAACGCGCGTGGCGGCGCTGCGATCGTGCTGGCGCCGGCCTGGGACTTCGGGGTCGACGGCTGGCTGCACAGCCGCATGGCACTGCTGCGCGGGGTCGAGAGCGGCTTCTCGCTGGCCCGCGCGGCGCGCAACGGCCGGCTGACGCTCAGCGATACGCGCGGCCGGGTCCTCGCCGAGGCACGCAGCGACGCCAGCCGCACGACGACCCTGCTCGCGAGCGTGCCGGTGGTCCCGCTCCACACCGTCTACTCGCGGCTGGGCGACTGGCTCGGCTGGCTGAGCGTCGTCCTGCTCGCCGTCGCGGTGGTCCGGGCCTCGCGTCACTGAGCTCCGCTCGTCTCGGCCGCCTCGGCGCCGTGTTCGCCCGGCATCCGTGCGAAGCCGAACGCCAGCGCTGCGCCGAGCGCCGCGCAGGCGTACCACACCCACTCCGGGCCGGCCGCGTCCCAGAGCCGGGTCGAGAGCGCCGGCCCGAAGGTCGTGGCCATCGCGAACGCCAGGCTCGTCAGGCCCTGGTACTCGCCCATCGCCGCGGGGTCCGAGCGCAGCGTCGTGAGCGTCAGCAGCATCGGCAACGTCAGGATCTCGCCGAGCGTCCAGACCACCACGCTGAACACGGCGAACGGCACGGTGTGGCCGAGTGGCGTCAGGCCGAAGCCGAGCCCGAGCAGCAGCGTGCCGACCGCCACCACGCGCGCCGGGCGCTGCTGCCGCAGCGCGTGCATCAGCAGCATCTCGACCGCGACGATCAGCAGCGTGTTGACGGCGATCAGCCGGCCGATGCCGGCCTCCGACAGGCCGTAGCGCAGGCGCAGGTAGAGCGGGTAGGTCGAGAAGAACTGCGAGAACACGAGCGCGATGCCGAAGACGAGCGGCAGCAGGCGCAGGAACGCCGTGTTGCGCCACACCGGGAGCGCCGGTGCCGGCGCCGCGGCGAGTGCTTCCCCGATGGGACCGGCGCTGCGCAGGAACACGAAGGCCAGCGCACACGCCGCCAGGCTGGTGAGCCCGTCGGCCCAGAACAGCCACTTGTAGTCGAGCAGGGCGAGGGTGCCGCCGACCACCGGACCGATGCTGACGCCGAGGTTGCCGGCCAGCCGGTGCAGGGCGAAGCCCTTCGGCCGCAACTCGGGCGTGCAGATCCGGGCCGTCGCCGCCGCGTTCGCCGGGTGCAGGGCTTCGCTGAACGCAGCGAGGGCGAGCATGAGCAGCGCCAGCAGCCACACGCTGCGCGGCAGCTGCAGGGCGACCAGCACCACCGCCGTGGCCCCGAGGCTCAGCTTCTGGACGTGGTAGGCCCCGAGCCGGTCGCACAGGCGGCCGCCGAGGTAGGTGCCGAGCATCGAGCCGACGCCGTAGGCGCTCATCACCGAGCCTGCCTGCACGACCGTGAAACCGAGCTTGCGGGTCATGTAGGTCGTGAGGAAGAAGATCACCATCGTCCCGCTGCGGTTGACCAGTTCCAACAGCGCCAGCAGCCACGCCGTGCGCGGCAGCCCGCCGTAGGCCTCGCGGTAGAGCCGTGCGCCGCGACTCGGCCAGCCTTTCCACCACCCGCCTCTCCGCCAGCGTCGGCGTTCCATCCTTCTCTCCCCCAAAAAGCAAAACCCCCGAGGCCGGCTGGCTCTCGGGGGTTCGTGTGCGCCGGGCTGTGCGATCAGCCTAGATCACGAGACCCCCGCGGCCCGAAAAGATCGGGAACGTGACGTCGACGCGCAGCTGCGCGCGCGACGTGGTACCCGGCCGAGCGGAGGTCTGACACATCATGAGGAGCAGAGCTTAGAGGACCCGTCCCGCGCTCGTCAACGGGGGGCGTCCGGCGGGCGACGGGCGCTCCGCCGCCGCCAGTCGAGCGCGAAGCCAGCCGCCAGCCCGACCGTCCCGGCGGCAAGAACGGCCAGCGGCCAGGCCGGCTGCTTGTACCAGTCGTAGTGGTCGGTGAGGAAGTAGAGAGCCACGCCGGCGTTGAGGAGGCCGGCGAAGAAGAACGCCGGCCGCTGCCGCCGCTCCGCCAGGAAGGCGACGCCGAGAGCGAGCGCCAGGTAGAGCCAGTCGAAGCGCCGCGAGTACTCGCCGGTGCTCACGAGGTCGGCCAGCGGCTCGAGCGTCAGGAAGGGCGAGACGGCGTAGAGCAGCCGCCCCGGCGTGCGCAGGAGCGGCGTCCCGTGGCGCTCGAGGAGCACCCCGGCGACGTAGACGAGCACGCCGTTCGCCAACATCACGACGACTGTGTCGAGGAGGTTCGGGTCGCTCACCTTGCCGCCCGTCGCGGAGGCGAGCGTGAGGCCGAGGTGTCGCAGCGCGCGCCCGTCGAGGGCCACGAGCTCGAGCGCGACGACGGCGAGGGCGAGGCCGCCGAAGTCGAGCGGCTCGGCGAACCACGCGAGGCCGCGCGTCTCCGCGGCCCAGCCCAGGGCCAGCGCGAGGGCGGCGAGCGGCGCGAGGCCGAAGGCGACGAGGTCGTAGCGCCCGTCGTCGAGCCAGTGGCGCAGGCCGAGGTCGCCGAGGAGGGCGAGGTGGAAGGCGAGCAGCAGACCCGCGGCGCCGCTCGACAGCCCGACCGTGCGCGTCCGCGCGGCGAGCACCGCCAGCCACAGGCAGCCGGCGGCGAGGGCGACCTGCAGCTGGCGGTTGCCGATCTTGGCGAACAGCTCGTTGGCGGCGCCCGGCGCGGCCGCCAGCCAGCCCAGCTCGCGAAGACCGATCGCGACGGCGAGCGGCAGCAACGCGGCGGCGCCGAGCCCGAAGGCGACGGCCACGGCCCGCTGCCCGCGCTCGTAGAGCAGGTGCGCCGCAAAGCTGATCGCGACGAACGGCAGCAGCAGCACGAGCGCCGGCTGCAGCAGGCCGTGCACGGCGTCCTCGAGGTACGCCGAGAGGTAGAGCACACTCGCGCTCGCCAGCAGGAAGGCACCGACGTAGAGGGCGATCTGCGGCACGGACAGCACGCGGCTGGCCACGATCCAGTCGTCCTCGCGCCGCTGCAGCGGGTGGTAGGCCGCGCGCAGGCGCTCGGCCTCGTGCGGGTAGACGAGGCGCACGCGCTGCCACTCGGCGACCTGGAGGAGGTGCGCCTCGACGTGCTGCTCGAGGGCGCGGCGGTAGGCGAGCGGCCGCGCCAGCACCGGGCGGCCCTCGAGCCAGCGCTCGAGGTCGAGCGCCATCTCCAGCGCCGAGGCGTAGCGCTCGTCCGGCTCGTCGCTCATGGCCTCGAGGGCGACTGCCTGCAGCGGCTCCGGGACCTCGGGATCGACCTCGGACGGCAGCGCGGGGCGGCCCGCCGGCGGTCGGCCGCAGAGCAGCTCGTAGAGGATCACGCCGAGCGCGTAGACGTCGCTGCGCGCGTCGATCGGCCGTCGGACGTCGGCCTGCTCCGGCGCCATGTACGGGGGCGTGCCGACACCGTGGCCCCGGTCTGGCTCGCCGCGCGAGAGGCCGAAGTCCAGGATCTTCGGCTGCAGGCGCGCGTCGACCAGGATGTGCCCGGGCTTGAGGTCGCGGTGCTGCAGTCCGAGGCGGTGGGCGCGGTCGAGGGTGCGGGCGACGTCGGCCAGGAGGCGCGCGCGCTGGCGGAAGGAGAGCGAGGCCCCGATCTCGTCGAGCGGGAAGCCGTCGGCGTACTCCATCAGCAGCACGGGCCGCTCGCCGGGCCGGTACTCGAGCAGGCGGACGATCCGCGGGTCCTCGAAGAGCGCCAGCGCCCGCGCCTCGCGCAGGAAGTCGGCGACGGTCGCCAGCAGCGGGGAGTCTGGGCGCAGGACCTTGGCCGCCACCGTGCGCCCGAGCGTCAGGTCCTCGAGCTTGTAGACCTCGCCGGCGCCGCCGCGGCCCAGCCGCTCCAGCGTGCGGAAGCCGGGGAAGGCCGGCAGCTCCGGCCGTGCGCTCTCGTGCGGCGTGGGCTCGGCGTCCAGGGGGCGCAGCCACCGCTGCACGTCCTCGTAGCGCTCCACCAGCTCGTGCACGGCCGAGCGCAGCGCCTCCCGGCCCTGGCACAGCTCGGCGAGGTCGAGCCGGGCGCCCGTCGCGACGTGCGCCTCGACGTAGCGGGCGAGCAGGTCCTCGGCCGAGGGGTCGCTCACCGGCGTGGCCCCATCGCCAGCGTCAGGGCGGTCAGGGCGCGGGCGAAGAGCATGCGGCAGGCGTCGGCGCTGCGCCCGAGCCTCTCCGCGATCTCCGCGAAGTCGCGCTCCTCGATCGCCCGCATCACGATCACGTCGCGGTGGTCGGGCGAGAGCGACTCGAGCGCCCGCTCGAGGGCCAGGAGCTGCTCGCCGTGCGCGAGCAGACTCGTCTGCGAGCGGACGCGGGCGGCGAGGGTGGCGGCCTCGGGGCTCGCCTCGAGGCTCACCCGCCGCGCCGCGTCGCGCCGCCCGCGGCCGTAGTAGGACGCCTGGTCGCGGACCTCGTTCTCGGCGATCCGCGCCAGCCATGCCATCAGCGAGTCGCGATTGCCGCCGGCGAACTCGCCGAAGTGGGAGAGCGCCTTCACGAGCGTCGCCTGCACGAGGTCGCGCGAGTCCAGCTCGCGGCGCAGCGAGGGGCCGAGCCGCAGCCGCACGAGCGCGAGCAGCTTCCGCTCGCAGCGCTGGAGGAGCGCGCCGAGCGCCTCGTCCGAGCCCGCGCGCGCTCGGGCACCCGGTGCAGCACCAGCACGCCGGACGACGTCGTCTGGCAGCCGTCCCCGCACGGCGACGCCTCCTCCGCGAAGGCGTCCTCGTCCCCGCCGTGCGCGAGCAGCAGTTGCTGCAGCTCGGCGGTCGAGCCGGTCAGCACGACCTCGCCGTCGATCTCCAGGTGCGGCGTGTCCAGGGTCCCGTCGCCGAGCGCGGCCTTGACCCAGTCCGAGCGCAGCGGCGCGACGATCAGGCGCTCACCCTCGACACGGAGGCGGGCGATGCTGTGCACGGGCAGCAGGTGCCCCTCGCGGAGCCCCTCGTGCTCCTTGCTCGGGCCGGCCGTGGCGTCCCAGTAGAGCGTCCCCGCGACGCGGCCGAGGCGCACGGCCACCGGTCTGTCGGTCCGGCCCTTCTCGCTCGTCGTCAGCTCGTAGTCGCCCTCGACCGCCCGAAGGGTGAGGGTGAACGGGTCGTTGCCGTCCGACGCCCAGGTCCCAAGAAGGGCCGGTTCGGACACGCGATCGCCCTCGGCGAACAGCGGCTCGATCGCCTTCTGATCGGCCAGCTCCGCGATGCAGCCCACGCTGCCCAGCAGCAGCGCCAACGCCAGTACTCGGTTCATGACCACCTCCAGGTACCCGCCCGGTGCGGGTTCACTCTTGGAGACGGCGTCCGCGGCCAGACCGAACGCGGCGCGACCCGCGGCCGCGAGCTTCTGCCCCGGTGCAGCCGCCATGGGATACGCTGCGTTCCATGACCCGCACGAGCCTGACGTCCGGCGCCGCCGTCGCCCTCCTCTTCCTTCTCGAGTCCGCTGCCGCGGAGCCCGCGCGCCCGCCGCGCCGCTTCTTCTCCGATACGAGCTTCTGGAACCAGCCGCTGCCGGAGAAGCCGGAAGTCGACCCGAAGAACGCGCACTTCATCGCGCTCCTGAAGAGCGAGCCGACCGGCGGCTTCGGCATCAACCTGTTCAAGTGGACGATCCCGGTGTACGAGGTCGACGAGACGACGCCACGCCACAAGGTCGCGAAGCACGTGCTGAACGCGAAGGAGCACGAGATCTGGCGGTCGGCGCGAGAGACGTTCGGCCACGGCCCCGGCTTCGACGACGGCGTCCCGATCCCGAAGGCCGCGCTGCCCGACCCCGAGCAGGACGCCCACTTCGCGGTCGTCGACTGGCAGGCGAAGCGCGCCTGGGACACCTGGGGCTTTCGCGTGCGGCCGGACGGCAGCTTCGAGTCGAACACCGGGATGACGTACGCGCTCGACGGCGACGGGGTCTACCGCACCGCGGACTTCGCGGTGAAGGACGGCGAGAGCATCCACTTCCACGGGCCGAGCCGGGCCGCCGGCGTGCCCGCGATCGCGGGCCTGATCCTGCACGACGAGGTGCTGGCCGGCGAGATCCGCCACAAGCTCGCCGCGGCGATCCGCTTCCCGGCGCTGCAGGAGTTCGTCTTCCCCGCGGCGTGGACGGACGGCCCGGTGCCGGGCGGCATCCCCGAGGGCGCCGTGATCCAGCTCGACCCGGCGCTCGACCTCGACACGCTCGACCTGCTGCCGGGCGAGCGCGTCGTCGCCCGCGCGCTCCAGCGCTACGGCATGGTGATCGTCGACTACGCCGACGGCAGCACGCTCTACGGCGAGGGCCTCTGGGGATCGAAGACGAAGAGCTGGAAGGGGGTCCTGCGCGACCGCGGGGCCGGCCTCGACCAGATCGGCGTCGAGCACTACCGCGTGCTGCGGCTCGGCCCGGTGACGCGCCGCGGCGACGCCCGTTCGCTCGCACGGCCCTACTCGCAGGGGCAGTACGCGCCCGCCGAGCCGAAGAAGTAGCCGGGGACCGCCTAGCTCCAGCGGAAGCGGCGAACGGCGAGCAGGAACGCGGCCAGCGTCCAGGCACCCACCAGGGCGAGGCCGAAGGCGTGCTCGCCGAGCCCCGCGCCGTCGTTGAACACGGCGCGCAGGGCCTTGAGGTAGGGCGACAGGGGCAGCGCGACGACCGCCTGCTGGATCCAGCGCGGTGCCGAGTCGAGGCTGAAGTAGACGCCCGACAGCAGCATCATGGGAAAGAAGGCCAGGTTGGAGATGGCGGCGTACGACTCGGCCGTCTCCGCGAAGCCCGCGAGGGCGAACCCCAGGGCCATGAAGCACGCGGTGCCGAGCGCCAGGACGAGGGCCAGCGCGAGGTAGCTGCCCTTGTTCGCGATGCCGAAGCCGACGTAGCCGACCACGAGCATGAGAAGGGACTGGAGCACGACGACGGTGAGGCGGTGGAGCACCTGCCCGGCGAGGAAGATCCACTTCGGCAGCGGCGTCACCGCCAGCCGGCGGAACTTGCCCTTCTCGCGGTAGGAGACGTTGACCATGCCGACGCTGAAGAGCCCCATCGTGAGGAGGTTGAGCCCGATCAGGCCCGGCAGGAGGAAGGCCGCGTAGTTGGTCGCGCGGGCGTGGCCCGGGCTCTCGTTCTGGATGGGGATGAGCCGGGTCTCGACGCCCTGCTTCCTCGCCTGGGCGATCAGGTGCGCCTGCTGGACGATCTGGGCCGTGGCCTGGCCCTGGGCCATGAGGTAGGCGTTCACCTTCAACCGGTACCCGCCCTCGGCCCACTCGAGCTGGGCGGCGGTCTCGCCGCGGCGCCAGCGGGCCTCGGCCTCCTCGGCCGACCGGAAGATGACGCCGAAGCCCGAGAGCATGAGCACGGGGAACAGGAAGGTCCAGAACATGGCCATCCGGTCGCGACTGAAGAGCTTCCACTCCAGGCGGAACTGCCGCCACACCTTGTTCATCTCAGTCCCTCAGGCTGCGGCCGGTGCGCTGGAGGAAGACGTCCTCGAGGGTCGCGCGGCGCACGTGGATCTGCTCGAAGGGGACGCCCTGCGCCTCGGTGAGATCGAGCAGTCGCGGCAGGAGGGTCTTGGGGTCCTGCGTCGGGATCTCCCACAGATCGCCGCGGACCTCCACCTCCTGGCCGAGGCTCGACGCGAACGCGGCGGCGAGCGGAGCGGCCGCGCCGAACGCCAGCTCGACCACGCTCGGTATCTTCAGGTCCTGGATGAGGCCGAGGGGAGAGCCGGCCGTGAGGATGCGGCCGTGATCCATGATGGCCAGGCGGTCGCAGAGCGCCTCGGCCTCCTCCATGTAGTGGGTGGTGAGGATCACGGTGCGCCCCTCGCTCTTCATCCGGCGAACCACCTCCCAGAGCGAGCGCCGCGCCTGCGGGTCGAGGCCCGTCGTGGGCTCGTCGAGGAAGACGAGCTCGGGGTCGTTCACGAGCGCGAGGGCCACGGCGAGCCGCTGCTGCTGCCCCCCCGAGAGCGTCACGTGGTAGGCGTCCGCCTTGTCGGAAAGCTGCACGAGGTCGAGCAGCTCTCCCGTCGGCCGGCGCCGCGAGTAGTAGCTCCCGTAGAGATCGAGGGCCTCGCGGGGCGTGATCTTGTTGAACAGGCTCGTGCTCTGGAGCTGCACCCCGAAGCGCGAGCGGATCTCGCGCCCGTGGTGACGCAGGTCGAGGCCGAGGATCTCGATCTCCCCCGCGTCGGCGGGCGTCAGCCCCTCGATCATCTCGAGGGTCGTGGTCTTGCCGGCGCCGTTGGGGCCCAGCAGGCCGAAGACCTCGCCTCGCTGGACGTCGAGGTCCAGCCCGTCCACGGCCAGCACCTTCGGGTAGCGCTTGCGCAGCCCGCGCACGCGCAACGCCAGGTCGGTCATCGAGCCTCCTCCAGGGGAGCGCCGCGCACTTGGAGCGTTCGTCGTCGACGCCAGGGAGCGTATCTTCAGTCTACATGCGAGCGGTCGAGTCGCAGAACCGAAGCGCGCGCGCCAGCGTATGGACGGATGACGGGCCCTTCTGTGCCCGTCGTCGGTCCGGGCGCGCACCGGAGAAGGGAACGACATGAACCTCATCCGACAGACGGTTGCCACGAGCCTGACGATCGCCTTCGCTGTTTCGAGCGCCTTGGGCCAGGAGCCGGCGCCGCCCCCGAAACCGAAGCTGAAGGACGAGCAGCGCCTGCCGTGGCAGCGCGGCGACGGCGATTTCCTGCGGCAGTGGCTGGTCGCCGGGCCCTTCGCCTGCGCATTGGGGGCCGACTGCCTGAGCGGCCAAGGTGGCGAAGCGGCCGCTGCGGCCGTCGACGGCCAGGAGCTGAAGCGCGCCGACGGAACGAGCGTCCGCTGGCATGCGCAGAAGGCCTGGAGCGACGACGCGACGTTCGGCGATCTGCCGGGCGCCGGGGCGGGCGACGTCGCCTACGCCTACGCGAGGGTGCCCCGGGCGAAGGCCGGTCCGGCTCTCCTCTCGATCGGCAGCCGCGACGGCCTGCGCGTCTGGCTCAACGGCAAGCCCGTCCTCTCGCGCGACGGCCTGCGCGCCGCGACACCCGACGAGGACCGCGTGAGCGTGGAGATGAACGCCGGCGACAACGCGCTGCTCGTCAAGGCCGCGGCCGACGCCACGTTCTACGCGCGCGTGCTCGAGCCCGGTGCGCTGCTCGCCCGCAAGGCCGAGATCGGCCCGTCACTCGTCGAGCTGCGGCCGGACGGCTTCACGCTGGTGACCGACGTCGGCCCGGAGCGGAAGGATGCCCTCCCGGTCACGGTCGAGGTGGTGCGTGCCGGTGGCCAGGCCGTGTTCACGACGACGGCCCCGCGCGGCGCGAGGCTGACGGTCGACGCCCGCGCCTGGCCGGACGGCGCCTACGAGGTGCGCTGCAGCTCGCCGCGGCCGACGGGTCTGCTCTACGCGACGCACCTGCCCTGGTACAAGGGCGACAGCCTCGCCGGCGCGCGCGCGCTCGTCGCCACGGCCGCGGCCGCGGACGCCGCGAAGCCCGAGGGCTTCACGCTGCGGATGCTCGTCGAGATGGTCGAGGACCGCCTGGGCGGCAAGCTGAGCGAGGCGAAGGGCAACCCCTGGCCGAAGATCCACGCGCCGCTGATGGAGTACGAGGAGCTGATGCTGGAGCGGCAGGGCCGGACGGGACGCATCCGGCCCCACGGCTTCGTGCGCCTCGCCTATCGCGACGACGTGGACGGCACGCCTCAGTTCTGCCGGGCCTACCTGCCGCCGGGCTACGACCCGGCGAAGAAGTGGCCGCTCGTCATGCAGCTCCACGGCTACAACCCCGCGAACCCGGCCTACGTGCGCTGGTGGGGCGCGTCCGACCGTCACCCGGGGATCGACACCGAGTTCGAGGGTCACCAGGGCGTCCTCTACCTGGAGGCCCACGGCCGCGGCAACACGCAGTACCTGGGCCTGGGGGACAGCGACGTCGTGAGCGCGCTCGCGGAGGCGAAGCGTCTGTTCAACGTCGACGACGACCGGGTCTACCTGACGGGCGACTCGATGGGCGGCTGGGGCACATGGAACGTCGCCACACGGCACCCGGACCTCTTCGCGGCGATCGCGCCCGTGTTCGGGGGCGTCGACTACCACTCGACGCTGTCGGAGGAGGACCTCGCGCGGCTCCTCCCGGTCGAGCGCTTCGCCAACGAGAAGGAAAGCTCCTGGGCGATGGCCGACGGCCTGCTGAACGTGCCGATCTTCGTCCACCACGGCGACGCGGACCAGGCCGTGAACGTGGAGTACTCGCGCTGGGCCGTGCGACTGCTGCAGCGCTGGGGCTACGACGTGCGCTACCACGAGTACCCCGGGCGCGTGCACGAGGCCCTGCAGAGCCACAACGCCAACATGAGCATCGAGTGGTTCCTGCGGCACAGGAGAAACGCCGCTCCCCGCCACGTGCGCCTGCGCTCCGCGGAGCTGCGCAACGCGAAGGCCTACTGGGTGCAGGCGCTGCAGGCCACGAGCCCGCTCGCCTTCATGGTCGTGGACGCGGAGGTCGTGGACCGCAGCGTCATCCGCCTCGACACCGACAACGTCCAGGACCTCGAGCTCACGCCGCCCGCGACGCTCGTCGACCCGAAGGCGCCCGTCACCGTCGTCTGGAATGGCGCGCCGCACGAGCTGCGCTTCGATGGCGACAGACTGCGGCTGACCGCTGCCGGCTACGCGCCGGCCGCCCTCCGCAAGAGCGCCCGCCTGCCGGGCTCGACGGCGGACTTCACCGTCACGCCGTTCGCGGTGGTCGTCGGCACGTCCTCCAAGGACCCGGCGATGGTGGCGCTCTGCCGCCAGAAGGCGCAGGCGTTCGTCGACGGCTGGCGCGACTGGCAGAAGCACGAGCCGCGTGTCTTCCAGGACACCGAGCTCCGGGACGCGGACATGGCGCGCTACTCGCTCCTGCTCATCGGCGGCCCCGACGCGAACCGCGTCACGGCGAAGCTCGCCGGCCGCCTGCCGCTGCAGATCGCGACGGACCGCGTCACGATCGACGGCAGGCCTTTCGCGGCGACCGACGCGGCCGTGCAGCTGCTCTACCCGAACCCCCTCAACCCCGAGCGCTACGTCTGGGTGGTCGCCGGGACCTCGACCGACGGCCTGTACTTCGCCGATGCCCGCCCCACCAACCTCCCCGACTGGGACTTCGTCGTCGCCGACGGGCGCTTCCCGGCGCCCGGACGGAAGGCGTCGGCGCTGCAGACGCGCGTGGTCTCCGGGACCTTCGACTCCAACTGGCGCTTCAGCGACGCGCTGTCCTTTCCCGGCGACAGCG
>JBGASI010000564.1:0-3231 GCA_044229815.1 Vicinamibacteria bacterium
GCGCGTGAACAGCGAGGTGGTGGGGATCGACCGCGCGGTGCGGGAGCTGGTGGTGCGCGAGCGCGCGAGCGGCCGCGAGTACCGCCACCCCTACGACGCGCTGGTGCTCAGCCCCGGCGCGGAGCCGCTGCGGCCGGGCGTGCCCGGGGTCGACGACCCGCGCGTGCTGACCCTGCGCAACATGCAGGACATGGACCGCGTGATCGCGGCCCTGCAGGCCGGGGGCGGCCCCGCGCTCGTCGTCGGCGCCGGCTACATCGGTCTCGAGATGGCCGAGGCGATCCGCCGGCGCGGCACGGACGTCGTGCTGGTGGAGCGCCTGCCGCAGGTGATGGGCGTCGCCGACCCCGAGATGGTGACGCCGCTGCACGACGAGCTGCGCCGCAACGGCGTCGACCTGCGGCTCGGGGTGTCGGTGGAGGCGTTCGAGGCCGGGGACCACGGCCTCCTCGCGCGCCTGTCGGACGGCTCCCGTGTCGCCTGCGGCCTGGTGCTGATGGCCGTCGGCGTGCGGCCGGAGACGCGCCTCGCCCGGGAAGCGGGGCTGGAGCTGGGCCCGACCGGCGGCATTCGCGTCGACGCGCAGATGCGCACGAGCGACCCGGCCATCTGGGCCGTGGGCGACGCCGTGGAGGTGAGAGACCTCGTCCGCGACGCCGCGGCCCTCATCCCGCTCGCCGGGCCGGCGAACCGCCAGGGCCGCATCGCGGCCGACGCCATCTTCGGGCGGGCGAGCCGCTACGCGGCGACGCAGGGCACCGCGATCTGCAAGGTGTTCGAGCTGTCGTTTGCCATGACCGGCGCCTCGGAGGCCGCCCTGAAGAGGGCGGGCCGGCCCTACCGGCGCGTCTACCTGCACCCGTTCGACCACGCCACGTACTACCCCGGCGCGCAGCCGATCAGCCTCAAGCTCGTCTTCGACCCCGCGGACGGCCGGATCCTGGGGGCGCAGGCCGTCGGCGCGAGCGGCGTCGACAAGCGCATCGACGTGATCGCGATGGCCCTCCGCGCGGGCATGACCGTCCACGACCTCGAGGACGCGGAGCTGTGCTACGCGCCGCCGTTCGGCAGCGCGAAGGACGCCGTCAACATGGCCGGCTTCGTCGCCGCCAACGTGCTCAGCGGCGACGTGGCGCTGTGGGAGCCCGAGGAGCTCGCCGTCCTGCGCGAGGACCAGCTGCTGCTCGACGTGCGCACGCCGGCGGAGTTCGCCGCGGGGACGATCCCCGGGGCGACGTCCGCTCCGGTCGACGACCTGCGGGACCGCCTGTCCGGGCTGCCGCGCGACAAGGAGCTGCTGGTGTTCTGCCGTGTCGGCCTGCGGGCCTACGTCGCGGCCCGGCTGCTTTCGCAGCACGGCTTCCGCGTCCGGAACCTCTCGGGCGGCTACCTTCGCTACGAGATGTGGCGGCGCGCTAGTTGATGTCGATCGTGCCGCAGCGGCTGCCTGTCGGGTCGACCGGACGGTCCTCGGCGGCGCACGCCTCGAACGTGCCCTTCGTCTTCGCGATCGCCATGAACTGCTCGGTCGCGTGGTTCGCGCAGTTGTTCGGGAAGTAGGCGCACAGGTCGTTGCCGAAGAACCAGGTCGGCCCCCAGCGGCCCGTGTCCTCGGCCTTGCCCGTCGCGAGGTAGTCGCAGGCCACGCGCTCGGGGTTGCCCTCGGGCCGCGTGTCGCAGAACTTCCAGTCGCCGAAGCCGACCTTGTCGCAGTAGTGGTCGACGTTGACGACGAGCGGCTTCGAGTCGAGCACCAGGCGGCCGCCCTCGTCGGCGTGGATCTTCAGGTGCATGCGCAGCAGCGGCGGTGGCGTCGGGCTGCTGCAGACCATCCCGGCCGGCAGTCCCGAGACGGGGGTGGGGGTCGGCGTCGGGGTCGGCGTCGGCTTGGGCGAGCTCGTGGCGACCGGGGTCGGGTTCGCGGTGGGTGTCGACGCGCTCGAGCCGCACTGGATGAGCACCGCGCTCCCGGCCGACCAGGCCAGGATCGCCAGGACATGGCTTCGTCTCATCTCTCCTCCCGAGGTTCGAGGACCAGCCTACAGTAGCACATTAACTAATGTGAGTTAAATCTTGATTATCAAGCGATAAAATTGCCTGAACGTTCAGCGGCGGTAACCAGCCTTCCGTCGCCCGGGCACCAGGAGTAGACTCGGGGCCGGCTCGCACTGCACAGGAGGGCGCCATGGCCACCCCGGTTCCCCGTTCGGCGGTCTCGCCGGTCGAAGCGGCCCGTCAGGCCTTCGAGCACACCCGGCGCGAGCTGTTCCCGATCCGGTTCGAGAAGTGGCTGCTGCTCGGCCTGCTCGCGTTCCTCGACCAGTGCGGACGCTCGTTCCGGGGCGGCGGTGCCGCCACCCGCGGCGGCGGGGGCCACGGCCCCTTCCCGACGCCGGGCGACGGCGGCGCCGGGGAGGCCGCCGCGTGGCTGCAGCGCGCGGTCGAGTGGCTCACGGCGCACGCCGCGCTCGTGACGCTGGGCCTCGTCGGGGGCGTGCTCGTGATCGCTGTGCTGGCGGCGGTCGTGCTGTGGTTCAACGCGCGCGGCGTGTTCATGTACCTCGACGCCGTGGCGACCGGCCGCGCCGAGCTGGCGCGGCCGTGGCGCGAGCACGCGCCGGCCGCCGCCTCTTACTTAGGCTGGAGACTCGGGATCTCGCTCGCCGGCGTCTTCGTGCTGCTCTTCGACGGAGTCATCGTGGCGGCGCTCGCGCTCGGGTTCGCGAGCGGACGCCTGCAGGGCCCGGGCGGGGCGCTCTCGGCGGCGGCCCTGCTGCCGGTGCTGCTGCTCCTGCTGCTGGCGCTGCCGCTGCTCGCGCTCGCCGCGCTGGCGCTGCGCGACTTCGTGGCCCCGCTGCAGCTGGCGACCGGCCTGCCCTGCGGGGCCGCGGCCCGGCTGCTCGAGAGCCTCGTTCTCGCGAACCCCGGCGCCTTCGTCGTGTACCTGCTGCTGAAGGTCGTGGTGGTGGTCGGCAGCGGGATCGCGATCGCGATCGGCGGCTGCCTGACCTGCTGCCTCGGCTTCCTGCCGATCGTGATGCAGGCGCTGTTCCAGCCGTTCTTCCACTTCGAGCGCGGCCTCTCGCTCTTCCTGCTGCGACAGCTCGGCTACGACGCGACGGCGCGGCTGCAGCGCTAGGCAGGCGGGTCGCCTCTCCCGGAACGTCGGTTGCCGGCGCGGTGTCGAACGGTTGCCAGGGAGGTGACCGATGGACCGCGCTCGAGTGCTCT
>JBGASI010000565.1:0-3226 GCA_044229815.1 Vicinamibacteria bacterium
ACCTCCTCGGCGGTGCGGAACTCGCCGTAGCGGAAGATCAGGGTGCGAAGGTCCTCGAGGTTCTTGAAGCCGGTGACGGCGCTGCGGCGAACGATCTCGAAGGTGGAGTCCAGCACTTCGCGGATCTCGATCTTGAGGAAGCGGTCGATGAACTGCTCGGGGTCGAGGATGCCTGCGCGCGTGAAGGCGGTCGGGTCGATGAACTGGATCAGGTTGTAGAACTCGAGCGGGCTGTTCTTGGCGGGCGTCGCGGTGAGCAGCACGATGCCGGCGCCGCCGGTGCGGCGGCGGATCGCGGCGGCCCGGAAGTCGAGCTGCCAGGCGCGGTCGGAGCCGTCGCCACCGCCACCCATGAATTTCGGGACGCCATCCTCGCGGGCCTGCGGCATGTGCAGATTCTTGAAACCCGCGGCCTCGTCGACGACGAGCATATCGATGCCGATGTCATCCCAGGCGATGCCGGGGTCGTAGGTCCAGTCGTTCGGGAGCGCGAGGATCTCCTCGATCCACGCCGTGACGCCGTGCTCGAGCAGCGCCCGGTCGCGCTCGCTCAGTTTGTCCTTGGATTTCTCGTTGCTGGCCTTCTCCTGCAGCGCCCGCCGGCGCAGGGCGATCGAACGCTGGACCGCCTCGACCTCCTCGACGTAGCGGACGACGGCGGCCTCGTTCATCTTGGTGCGGGCCAGCGCGTCGTAGCTGAGCACCACGACGTCGGCCTGACCGCTCTGCAAGAGCTGCCACTTCTGGGCCCGCTCCTGCGGCGTGTCGGTCTCGGAGGTCATCAGGCCCTTGCGATCTCCGCGGCTGATCCGCTTGCGCTTGGAGCCGATCACCAGCACGCGATAGTCGGGGAGCGTGCACAGGATGTCGTCGTGCCACTTCCACACCAGCGAGCTCGGCACGAGGATCACCGGACGCCGGACCACGCCTTCCTGGCGCGCGCGGGCGATGATCATGAGCGCCGTGTACGTCTTGCCGACGCCGACGTCGAAGGCGATGAGGCCCCCGAGCAGATCGAGGACACGCCGGGCCCCGGCGATCTGGTGTGCGCGCGGCTTGGGTGCCCCGGCGCCCCAGCGGGCGATGTACAGCGGCTCGGCGCTGTAGGTCGGGACGATGCGCCCGCGGGCGGCCCGGTTGTAAGCGTGGGTGAGGGCGTCACGGCGCTCGGGGTCGGCGGCGACGTATTGCACAAACGAGTCGGCCCACTTCTTGGCCAGGGCGACACGTCGATCACCGATGCTCTGCTTCGCCGCGGCCTTCTCCTCCTTGGTCATCGGCCCGCCGTCACGGTCGCGCTTCTCCTGCGGCGGCCGAAACATCTCGGGGTCGTGGTTGTAGTAACCGAGGAATGTCAGCACGTCGGGCGACACGGGTGGCGCGTCGGCCTCGATGTAGTCGTAGCCGCGGATCTGGACAAAGCCGTCGACACGCTCGAGCTCGATCCGGCCGTAGTTCGCGTTCAGCGTGCTCGAGAGCCAGCCGCTGACGAGGGCGAGGTCGATGTATCCGTGGCGCGGATCGATGTCGGTGATGTCCTCGAACACCGCCGGCTTGATCGCGTCAAGCAGGCGCCGGACCTGGACGCGCGCTTGCTCGTCGCCACGGGCCGCCCGCGCCTTCGCCCGGTCGTGTCGCGCCCACAGCTCGTGGCCCGTGAGGTAGGCGTCGCGGGGGTAGAGCTCATCCCACGTGTCGCCGTCGAGGTTCCACTCGGCCATGAGCAGGGCCGCGAGCGCATCCTCCCGCGAGCGGGTGCCGCCCTGCTTGGTGTGGAACGCGAGGAGCTTCTTGACCGACAGCTCGCGGTGCATGCGAAACAGCAGCTCGGCCTGGGCCACGACGTCATCGGCGGGGCCGGTGAACTTGGGCTCGATGCGCGGCGGCTCGCCGAGCGCCGCGATCAGGGCGCCGCTTCGGTCGAAGGCGTTGAGGATCTGCTGGGCGGCCTGGAGGCCGCGCTTGCCGGCCAGCTCGCGCAGCTCGGCCGACCTCGCGGGGTTCCCGAAGCTGGCCGCGAAGTCTCGCAGCGCGGCGTTGAGCTCGGGCCACAGCGCGTTCACCCGATCGGCCTCGTCGGCGCCCAGGGCGGCGAGGTAGCGGTCGACGCGGGCGCCGAGCTCGAGCGCGTGGCGCAGCTCGCCGACGACATCGACGGGGATGCCGTCGTCGCCGCGGACGACGGTCTGGAAGGTGCCGGCCTCTCGCGGTACGACCACGTTGAGCACGCAGCTCGTGCAGACGGGTCGCGGGGCGAGCGGCGGGAGCCGGGCGGGCAGCTCGCCTGTCACCTTGTAGCGCCAGCTCGGGGTTTTTCCGGCCTCGTCCTCGCCGCTGAAGGAACCGTCCTCCACGCCGAGCAGGTGGTCCTTGTTCTGCACGAAGTAGTCGCCGTCGTGGATGTAGCGGTCGGCCTCGTCGACCTCGGTCAGCTCGCCGCCGCGGCTGCGCCAGAAGACGATGTCCATGACGACGGAGGCGCCGGGCACGTTCTCGTGGCCCTTGCGGTCGTGGCTCGGCAGGCGGAAGGCGCCGAGCAGGTGGTTACGCCGCAGCAGCTTCTCGCGCAGGCCCCGGTTGAGGCTGCCGCTCAGGAAGCCGGCGGGTACGAGGAATACGCCGATCCCGCCCGGGATCAGCAAGTCGAGCGCGCGGCGCATGAAATACGCGTAGGCGCGTTTCTCCTTGTAGAACTCGTCGGGGTCCTCGCGGGCCATCGCGCCGCGTTCGCCGTAGGGCGGGTTCGAGACGATGAGGCTGATCGTGCCGCGCATACGCGCCGATTCCTCGCGGATCCACCGCTCGAAGGGCATGTGGTGGAGGTCGATGTCGGGGCGCAGCGCGCGGAGCAGCGTCGAGCTGACCTTCGAGTATTCGACGGCGGTCCAGCTGATGCGCTTGATCTGGCCGCCGGCCTCCAGCGCCAGGCACAGGCGCGGGGTGAACCCGCGAAGCAGCCGCCCGATGCCGGCGCTCGGCTCGAGCGCATGCACCACACCATCCGCGCCCGCGAGCTCGGCGAGCAGCGGGCACAGCGTCTCCGCGAGCGCCTTTGCGATGATGGACGGCGTGTAATACTCGTGGATAAGCCCGAAGGTCTCGGGGATGAGCTCGGGCGGGAGCTGGCTCTCCACCTTCTCGATCGACAGGCCGCCCCAGCCGGAGTAGCCCTCGAGGATCTGCCGTTCGGCGGCGGTGAAGTCGCTGGCCTCCTTGGTCAGGACCA
>JBGASI010000566.1:0-3208 GCA_044229815.1 Vicinamibacteria bacterium
GCCGTCCTGCGGCTTGCGCTTCTCGGAGATGTCGAGCTTCGCCATGATCTTCAGGCGCTGCACCAGGGCGTTGCGGTGGGGGGCGGGCACGTCGATGTACTTCTGGCAGTCACCGTCGATGCGCAGCCGCACGACGCAGGGCATCGTCTTGCCGTAGGGCTCGACGTGGATGTCGGAGGCGCCCTTGTTGTAGCCGTCGATGATGATCTGGTTGCACAGCTTGACGATGCCGCTGTCGGTCTCGTCGATCTCCGGGGACGGCTTGCCCTCCTCCGTCTCGCCGTCGAGCTCGCCCTCCTCGCCGGAGCCGAGGTCGTTGATGATGCGGCCGAGGTCCGCCTCCTCGACGATCGGGCCCTTCTCGCCGTAGCTGGCGCGGATCCAGGTGAGGATGTCGTCGCGCAGGCCGACCAGGAACTCGTAGCGCGGGGCCAGGTTCATCGCCTTGAGCGCGTCGAGCCGGATCAGCTCGTGCGGGTCCTCGACCGCGACCCGCACGGTGCCCTCGCGCCGCTCGAGCGGCGCCGCCACGTTCTTCTTGAGGAAGTCGGCGGAGACGCGCTGCTTGAGGTCCTCGGGCATCAGCGCGTCCGTGGGCTGCCAGGCCCCGCAGTTGTAGTACTGCGCCAGCGCCCGCAGGATCTCCTCCTTCGGGATCTTGAACTCCTCCTCGAGGATCTTCGCGACGTCGACCTGGTTGAGGCGGGCCGCCGAGACCGCCTTCTCGATGTTCTGCTCGGAGATCAGCCCCTTGTCGACGAGGCCGCCGTACTTGGAGGGCTTGTTGGTGCGGGCGGCCCGGTGCTGGTTGTAGAAGGCGATGCCGAGGATCTTCGCCAGCTCCTCCGCCGCCTCCTGGTCGCGCGCCGAGAAGGGCCCGCCGCCGCGCTTGTTGACGAGCTGCAGCACGCCGAGCAGGTACTTGTCGAACAGGATCGCGGTCGAAAGCACCTGGGTGGTGCGGAAGCCGGAGGCCTTGTCCCAGCGGCCGTCGAAGCGCAGGCTCGCGTGCAGGGCGGCGAGCTCCGAGGCGTCGTAGGCGTTGGCGATGTTGACGGTCTTGCGCGCGAGCGCGGTGAAGCCGGCGATCGAGGAGAAGCTCTTCGGCACGCGGATCTCGCGCACCTCCTGGCCGGCCTTGAACAGGGAGAACAGCTCCTGGTTCTTGGTGTCGAGCGCGAAGATCGTGACCCGCTCGGCGGCCACGAGGTCGAGCATCTCGTCCTTGAGGTCGACCAGGATGTCCTGGATGCTGCCTGCGGCGTGGATCTGGTTGGCGATCTCGACGAGGCGCTTGCGGTAGGAAAGCTCACGCTGGGTCGTGTCGGCCACGGCCATACTGGGTCGCCTCCATCTCAGGGGTGCGGCTCGCCACCTCGGCGGTCGGTTCGGTGCGCTCGCGGTGCCGACGAGGATAGCAAAAGGGCGGAGTTTTCGCGTACCCTCTCCAGCCGAATCGAGAGGAGCCACGATGAAGGGACTCAGCCTGCCCCTCGCCCTGCTGCTGGCGACGGGAAGCGTCGCAGCGGCGGACGAGCCGTACCGGGCCCAGGTGCAGAAGTGGCGGGACGAGCGGGAGACGCGGCTCAAGGCGGATGGTGGCTGGCTCACGCTGGCGGGCCTGTTCTGGCTGAAGGAAGGGAAGAACCGCTTCGGGACCTCACCGTCGAACGAGATCGTGCTGCCCGAAGGCTCGGCTCCCCCGGCCGCGGGCTCCTTCGAGGTGAAGGGCGAGCAGGTGAGCGTGCAGCTCGAGCCCGGCGTGAGCGGGCGCCTCGGGCCGAGGAGCCTGCTGGCCGGGCCGCTCGTGATGAAGAGCGACCGCGCCGGCGCGCCGGACGTGCTCGAGCTGGGCGCCCTGAGCATGCTGGTGATCGAGCGCGGCGGGCGCTCGGCGATCCGCCTGAAGGACCGTAACAGCCCCGTCCGCAAGGGGTTCACGGGCCTGAAGTGGTTCGACGTCGCCGAGGCCTACCGGGTCGAGGCGAAGTGGGTGGCGCACCCGCAGCCCAAGCCCGTCCGGGTGCCGAACATCCTGGGCCAGGTGGAGACCATGCCGAGCCCGGGCTACGCCGAGTTCACGCTGGCGGGCAAGACGCTGAAGCTCGACGGTGTGCTGGAGGACCCGCACGCCGAGGAGCTGTTCTTCATCCTCAAGGACCAGACGAGCGGCAAGGAAACCTACGGGGCCGGCCGCTTTCTCTACGCGGGCCTGCCCAAGGCGGGCAAGGTGGTGCTGGATTTCAACAAGGCGTACAATCCGCCCTGCGCGTTCACGCCCTACGCCACCTGTCCGCTGCCCCCGCCGCAGAACTGGCTGCAGGTGCGCATCGAGGCGGGCGAGCTGGCCTACGGCAAGGGGCACTGAACCCCGTCGTCGCGCGGGGGGGCGAGGCGGTCGCTACCGCAGCGAGAAGACCAGGAAGTACTGGTAGGGCAGGAACGTGTGCTCCGCCGAGAGGCGGAAGCCGGCGGACTCCATCTGCCGGACGACGTCTTCGCGCGCGACCTTCATCGCCTCGGGCGGCCCGAGCGGCAGCGGCCGCTTCTGGAAGTCGATGTGCACGACCGTGCCCCCCGGCTTGAGCGCCCGCTTCATCAGCCCGAGGTACTTCGCCTGGTTCTCGACGTGGTGCCAGGTGTCGACGATCACGAAGCGGTCGATCGTCGTCTCCGGCAGCAGCGGGTCGTCGGGATCCGCCAGCACGCTCGAGACGTTGCGCACTCCGGTGTCGCGCAGGCGCCGGTTGAGGTGACGGACCATGTCGGGGCTGACGTCGACCGCGTAGACCCGGCCCGCGTCGCCGACCGCGCGCGCGAAGCGCAGCGCGAAGTAGCCCGAGCCCGAGCCGATGTCGGCCACGACCTCGCCGGGGCGCAGCGCGAGCGCCTTCATGACCTCGTCAGGCTTCTGGTAGGCGTCGCGCGCCGGGTCCTCGAGCGAGGCGATGTAGGCCTGCGGATCGGAGTGCAGCTGGTGCACCTCGTGCTGGGTCATCTGGTGGCCCGGCAGCTGCGCCCAGGCGGCCAGGGGGGCGCAGGTGAAGAGCGCGGCGAGGACGTTCGTGCAGCGGGCTGCGTTCATGGATGCTTCCTTCTCAGCGCGCGCCGCGCGCGATCTGCGCCACACCGTCGACCAGCCGGTCGACCTCGTCGGCCGTCGTGTAGCAGGCGCAGCCCGCGCGCACGACACCGTCCTCGCCGTGGC
>JBGASI010000041.1:0-14640 GCA_044229815.1 Vicinamibacteria bacterium
CTGGTTCGACGCCGAGGACCTCTTCGGCGCGCTGGCGACCTACCGCGCCATCGAGGCGCAGAGCCCCGGCGCGGCCAACCGCCTGGTGATGGGGCCGTGGTCGCACGGCGGCTGGTCGCGCGGGACGGGTGAGGCGCTCGGCAAGGTCCGCTTCGGCCAGCCGACCTCGGCGTTCTTCCAGGAGAAGATCGAGCTGCCGTTCTTCCGCGAGTTGCTCAAGGGCGCGCTGGACCCGAAGCTGCCCGAGGCGTACGTGTTCGAGACCGGCCGCAACGAGTGGCACGCGCTCGACGCCTGGCCGCCGAAGGAAGCCAGGCCCGCCTCCTTCTACCTCTCGAGCCGCGGGCGGCTCGTGCGCGAGGCGCCGGCCGAAGCGGGCGAGGCCTTCGACGAGTACGTCTCCGACCCGGCGCGGCCCGTGCCGTTCGTCGAGGAGACCACGATCGGGATGGCCCGCGAGTACATGACGGCCGACCAGCGCTTCGCCTCGCGGCGGCCGGACGTGCTCGTGTACCGCACGGAGCCGCTCGAGGACGACCTCACGCTGGCCGGACCCGTGGTGGCGAGCCTCTCCGTCTCGACGACGGGCAGCGACGCCGACTGGATCGTGAAGCTGGTCGACGTCTACCCGGACGAGGTCCCGCTGCTGCCGGAGGAGAAGGGGCAGGGGGGCTGGGACGCGCCGCTGCATTCGCGCATGGGCGGCTACGAGCAGCTGGTGCGCGGCGAGCCGTTCCGCGGCAAGTTCAGGAAGGGCTTCGACAAGCCGGAGCCGTTCGTGCCGGGCCAGCCGGAGAAGGTCGAGTTCACGCTGCCCGACGTCTTCCACACCTTCCGCCGCGGGCACCGGCTGATGGTGCAGGTTCAGAGCAGCTGGTTCCCGCTGGTGAACCTCAACCCCCAGACGTTCGTGGACGTGAACCAGGCGACGGAGGCCGACTTCCGCAAGGCGACGCAGCGCGTCTGGCGGACGGCGCAGTCTCCGTCGCTCGTGCGCGTGAACGTGCTGCCGCGCTGAGCCGCGCCCGGAGGTCGTCGTGATGAAGAAAGCCCTGCTGCTCGCCGTCGTCCTCTCGGTCCTGGGGGCCTCCGCGCCCGCGGAGCCGAACCCCAGGCTCGCCTGGTTCAAGCCGCTGCTCGGAAAGACCTGGCGGGGAACGCTGCCGGGCGGCGCCGTCGACGTCCACCGCTTCGAGCTGATCCTGAACGGGCAGGTGGTGCGGACCCTCCACTCGGTGAACGACGGGTCCTACGCGGGCGAGGCGCTCGTCTACTGGGACGAGGAGAAGCAGTCGATCGTCTCGCACTACGTCACGACCGGCGGCTTCCACACGAGCGCGACGATCCGCTTCGAGAACGGCGCGATGCTGTCGCACGAGGTCGTCCACGGGAACGCGGGCGGCATCCGGGAGATCAAGGCGCAGGCGCGAATCCTGGCGGACGGCCGCCTGCAGGTGAAGACCGAGCTGCTGAAGGACGGCCGCTGGGCGGCCGGCGGAGAGCGCCTCTACGTCGAGGACCCCGGCGCGGTGCTTCGCTTCAAGGAGTGATATACGTCGGGTCGTCATCAAGGAGGAGCGCATGGCGCGGATCGGCGTGGCGGTCATCGGGGCGGGCTTCATGGGCGGCGTGCACGTCGAGGCGCTGCGGCGGGCGGGCTGCGAGGTCGTGGGCGTCCTCGGCGTCTCCGACGCGGAGTCGACGAAGTTCGCCGTGACCACCGGTGCGCCGAAGGCGTACCGCTCGCTCGACGAGCTGCTCGGCGACCCCGCCGTGCAGTCGGTCCACATCGGCACGCCGAACAAGCTCCACTTCCCGATGGCGAAGGCCGCGCTGCTGGCCGGCAAGCACGTGCTGTGCGAGAAGCCCCTGGCGATGAGCTCGCGGGAGACGGCCGAGCTGGTCGCGCTCGCGAAGGCCCGCCCGGGCCAGGCCGCCGGCGTCAACTACAACATCCGCTTCTATCCCCTGAACCTCGAGGCGCGCGAGCGCGTGCGCGGCGGGACGCTCGGCCGGGTCCACCACGTCTCCGGCAGCTACGTGCAGGACTGGCTGCTGCTCGACACCGACTACAACTGGCGCGTGCTGGCCGAGGAGGGCGGCGAGCTGCGCGCGGTCGCCGACATCGGGACGCACTGGCTGGACCTCGTCCATGCGATCACCGGCCTCGAGGCCGAGGCCGTCTGCGCCGACCTGCTCACCGTGCACCCGGTCCGCCGGCGGCCGAAGGGCGAGGTGGAGACCTACAGCGGCAAGCTCGCGAAGGAGGAGGACCTCGTCCCGGTCGAGGTCACGACCGAGGACTACGGGGCGATCCTGCTGCGCTTCAAGGGCGGCGCGCGCGGCACGCTGACCGTGTCGCAGGTGACCGCGGGCCGCAAGAACTGCCTGCGCTACGAGCTGGCCGCCGAGAAGGGCGCGCTCGCCTGGAACAGCGAGAACCCCGAGCAGCTCTGGATCGGCCGGCGCAGCGGGCCGAACGAGCTGCTGCTGCGCGATCCATCGCTGTTGTCCGGCCCCGCCCGCGCGGCGATCGGTGTCCCTGGCGGGCACGCCGAGGGCTACGCCGACACGTTCAAGCAGCACTTCCGCGCCTTCTACGGCTACGTCGCCCAGGGCGACTTCTCGAGGCCCGCGCCGTTCGCCACCTTCCAGGACGGCCACCGCGAGGTCGTGCTGTGCGAGGCGGTGCTCGAGAGCCAGCGCACGGGCGGCTGGGTGAAGATCCCGGCGGGCGAGTAGGGGAGCGGCCATGCAGCTCGGGTTCGTCTCCGCGATCCTGCCGGAGCTCCCGCTCGAGGACGTGCTCGCGTTCGCCCGGGCCGAGGGCTTCGCCTGCGTCGAGCTGATGTGCTGGCCGAAGGGCCGCGCCGAAAGGCGCTACGCCGGCGTCACGCACCTCGACGCGAGCGGCTTCGACGAGCGCGCCGCCGAGCGGGTGCGCCTGCTGGTCGAGAAGCACGGCGTCTCGATCAGCGGCCTCGGCTACTACCCGAACCCGCTCGCCCCCGACCCCGCCGAAGCGCGGGTCTACGCGGACCATCTCAGGCTCGTGATCCGGGCGGCGCGACGGCTAGGCGTGACGCGGGTCAACACCTTCGTCGGCCGCGACTGGACGCAGACGGTCGACGCGCAGTGGCCGCGCCTCCTCGAGACCTGGCGGCCCCTCGTCGCCGACGCCGAGCAGCACGAGGTGCGGATCGGGATCGAGAACTGCCCGATGCTCTTCAGCGGCGACGAGTGGCCCGGGGGCAAGAACCTGGCCACCAGCCCGGCGATCTGGCGGCGGATGTTCGCCGACATCCCGAGCCCGAGCTTCGGCCTCAACTTCGACCCCTCGCACTTCGTCTGGCAGCAGATGGACTACCTCAAGCCACTGCGCGAGTTCCGCGAGCGGATCTTCCACGTCCACGCGAAGGACGCGCGGATCGATCGCGAGCGGCTCGACGACGTGGGCATCCTCGCGACGCCGCTCGAGTACCACCGGCCCAAGCTGCCCGGCCTCGGCGACGTCGACTGGGGCCGCTTCCTGTCGGTGCTGTCGGACACCGGCTACGACGGCCCCGTCTGCGTGGAGGTCGAGGACCGCGCCTACGAGGGCTCGCTCGAGAAGCGGCAGCAGGCGCTGCGCCAGTCGCTGCGCTACCTGAAGAACTTCGCCTAGCCGCGACCGCTCGACGCTACTCGATCCGCAGCGTCTGCGGACCGGGCTGCAGCGGCCGGGTCTGGCCGTGCCAGGCGAACTGGCCGGCCAGGCCCGGTGGCAGCTCGATCGTGGCCTCGAGCGCGGCCCCGCTGCGGCGATACGAGACGGCGATCGGGCCCGCGGGGTGCGGCAGCGTGGCCGAGAGCCGGTCGAGGCTGCCGAGGTGGGGCTCGATCCGCACCGTCTTGAAGCCGGGCTCGGCGGGCCGGATCCCGGCCACGATCGTCAGCAGGTCGTAGTTCGGGTGGGCGCTCCAGGCGTGGCAGTCCGAGCGCGTCGAGTCGAACGGGGCCTCGGCCCAGGTCGACAGGCCGACCTGCAGCATCTCGCGCCAGGGCTCGAGCTGCAGCAGGTACTCCTCGCCGCGGCCCAGCTTGTCGAGCGCCCGCGCGAGGTAGAAGCGGAAGTAGTAGCTCGCCTTCGCCGGCGACTCGCGTCCCCCCTCCCGCGGCGTCTCCAGGTCCTTCGCCGACGGCATGCCGCCCGCGAGCACGCGCTCGAGCACCGCGGCCTGCGCCGCCGCGGGGACCGCGTCCGTCAGGATCGCGAGGATGTTCGTGTGCTGGCTGAAGCGGTCCTTCGACGGCCTGTCCGCGACGAGGCCCCGCCCCGCGTCCCAGCACTCGCGGTAGACAGCATCGGCGGCCGCCTGCGCGCGCTGCCGGTAGACCTCGGCGCGGTGCGGGTCGCCGAGCGCCGTCTCGAGCGCCGCCGCCTCGCGTAGCGCGGCCACGAACTGCAGGGTGACCGCCGCCGACTCGGTGTCCTTCTCGTGCGGCGCCACGCCGCCCTCGAACTCCGGCGCCCAGTCGACGAAGTTCCACCAGGGGAGGGGGCCGAGCAGGCCGCCCGGCAGCTGCCGGTCGAGGAACCAGTCGACCACGGTGCGCGTCCCGGGCAGCTGCGCCCGCACGAACGCGGGGTCGTCCCGGTACATCCGGAAGTCGTGGACCATCCCCACCCAGAGCAGCGAGAAGGGCGGGATGTACTGCAGCACGCCCGGCGTGTGGCTCGAGGTGATGCCGTCCGAGCGGCGCGAGCGCTCGAAGGCGGAGATGGCCTGGCGCGCGAGCCGATCGTCGCCGGTCATCACGTACGAGATGAGCGCCTGGATCCGGGTGTCGCCGACGTACTGCATCTGCTCGTAGTACGGGCAGTCGACGTAGGTCTCGTGCGCGCACAGCCGAACCGTGCGCCAGCCGACCTCCATCACGCGGTCGAGCACGGGGTCCGCGGCGTCGAGCCGCGCCTTCGCCTCGAACGGGTAGCCCGTGGCGTGGGCCTTCAGCGACTCGAGCACGAGCGGCTCGTCGGCCGTCTCCACGTCGAGCTGCAGGTAGCGCCAGGTGCGCCACCACAGGCTGTGGAACACGCGGCCCTTCCCGCCGTCCGGCAGGATCTCGTCCGCGTAGCCGACCAGCTTCTTGCCGGCTACCTCGTCGCGGTTGCCCTTGCGGAAGCCGTCGCCGACGAGGGCCTCCTGGTAGGTGAGGCGCAGGCGACCCCCGCGTCCGCCCGAGAAGACGAGCTCCGGGTAGGCGGCGACGAGCGTCCTGCGGTCGAAGAGCAGCGAGGCCTTCGTGCGGGCGGGGATCGTGGCCGAGGCGGCGTCGGGGAACTGCAGCGAGGTCGAGACGCCGCTCGCGCGCACCACGCTGCCCGCGGGCACGAGCCGGTACTCCATCGGCGGCAGCTCGTCCGGCACCAGCAGGCGGCCCTCGGGCGTCAGCGAGTAGCCCGGGCCCTCCTGGATCGAGCGCGGGCTGGGGTGGTCGTAGGCGACGGCCGCCTGCCAGCGCCCGGCGGGCTCGCCGGCGACGGGAGGCCGGGCCCAGTCCCAGTCGTAGCGCGCGGCCTCGAGCCGCTCGCCGGGGCCGACCACCACGTACTGGCGCAGGTCGCGCAACGGCTTCGCGCCCTCGGCCCACGGCTGGTGGCCGGGCTCGGCCGCGCACTGCCACGACGCGTCGCTGTTCGCCGGCTGCTCCTGCGGGCCGTCGCCCTGCAGCACGAACCCGGTGCGATCGGTCACCTGCGCGGCCGGGGCCTGGGTGCCGAAGCTCCAGACGAGCGCGACCAGCAGGTTGCGGCCCGGCACGAGGAACGGGGCGAGGTCGAACGTCTCGAAGCGCCAGAACAGGATCTCGCCGCGCGAGGGGCCGATGCCGACGCGGCGCCCGTTCACGAAGAGCACGAAGCGCTGGTCGCCGCTCACGTGCACGATGTAGCGCGAGGGCGGCGCCGGGACCTCGAGCACCTTGCGGAAGCGGAACACCCCGGGGTCGCGCTCG
This sequence comes from Vicinamibacteria bacterium, assembly GCA_044229815.1. Lineage (GTDB taxonomy): Bacteria > Acidobacteriota > Vicinamibacteria > Fen-336 > Fen-336 > DATBSL01. The sequence goes on from JBGASI010000041.1 coordinate 5,998, forward strand.
GGCGCGCCCGGGCAGGCCAACCACGCGGCGGCCCAGGGCCGCTGCAGCACCGGCGCGGAGATCGGCAGGCCGGAGCCCGAGGTCGCCTGCGCGGACAGTCCGGGAGGCAGCAGGAACGCCAGAGCGAGCGCGGCGGTGGCGTGGGCGGCGGTCCTCATCGCGCGTCCTGCTTCGCCTTGTCGAGCAGCCCGAGGCCCTTCAGCCACAGGGCGCACAGCTTCGGCCACTGCGAGAGCGCCGGGTCGTCGGCGGCGAGGCCGACGCCGTGGCGGCCGTGCGCGAACACGTGCAGCTCGGCCGGCACGCCCGCCTGCTTCAGGGCCTCGAAGAAGAGCAGCGAGTTCGCGACCGGCACGGCCCCGTCGTCCGCCGTGTGGAAGAGGAAGGTGGGCGGCGTCTGCGCCGTGACCTGGCGCTCGTTGCTCAGCAGCTCGACGAGCGCCGGGTCGGGCGTCTCACCGAGCAGGTTGCGGCGCGAGCCCTTGTGCGCGACGGGGTCGACGAGCGAGATCACCGGGTAGGCGAGCACCGCGAAGTCGGGTCGCGACGAGACGCGCTCGACCGGGTCGGCCGCGTCGGCCTGGCCGGCGTCGAAGTGCGTGGCGGCGGTGGACGTCAGGTGGCCGCCGGCGGAGAAGCCGAGGATGCCGACGCGGGTCGGGTCGACGCCCCAGTCCTTCCCGCGCGCGCGCACGATGCGGACGGCACGCTGCGCGTCCTGCAGCGGCGCGGGATGGTGGTAGCGCGGCCCGAGCCGGTACTGCAGGACGAAGGCGGAGACGCCGAGCGAGTTGAGCCACTCGGCGATCTGCTTGCCCTCGTGATCGGCCGCGACGACGCCGTAGCCGCCGCCGGGACACACGACGACGGCCGTTCCCGTCGCGGTCGTCTCGGGGGCCCGGTAGACGGTGATCTTCGGCTTGTCGACCGGTTCCGTGCCGAGCGCGCCCGGGGCGCCCTCGGGCCACAGCAGGTGGAACTCGCGGTCGCCGTGGGCGGTGTCCACGCTCGTCATCTTGTAGGGAGCCTTCGCCTGCGCGCGCAGGACCGGCGCGGCGAAGAGCGCCAGGCCTACCGTCAGCGCGACCACCGAGGGTGTCATCGAGCTCGTCATGGTTTCGCCCTTTCCTTGCACGGCGGGATCATCCGCGAGCGTCGCGCCCGCCGCAAGCCCGCGCCGGCGAGGGTGCTATGCTCGCGGGCGATGGCAAGGAAGACGAAGGGCGCCCTGCTGCTCGCGGCGCTGGTCGCTATCGGCCCCGCCCGCGCCGAGCGGCCCGCCGCGGGCGGCCCGGCGCCCGTGGCCACGGGAGAGGCGATGGGGCTCGTCGAGATCACGAACGGGACGATCGTGCTGGGTGCCGTGCCCGCGCTGGGCGGGCGCGTCGCGGTGCTGCGGACCGCCGGCGGCGAGAACCTGCTCGACTTCGACGCGAAGCGCGCGCAGGCGCCCTTCCCCGAGCCCGCGCTCGAGACGCCGTTCCAGCCCTGGAACGGCCGGATCGTCTGGGTCGGACCGCAGAGCGGCTTCTGGTCGCAGCAGGAGCTGCGGCCCGGCCTGCGACAGGCGCGCGCCGGCTGGCCCCCGGACCCGTTCAACGAGACGGGCCGCTTCGAGGTCGTCGAGCGCTCGCCGCTGCGGCTGCGGCTGCGGGGCGCGACGAGCCCCGTGACGGGGCTCGCGCTCGAGCACGACTACGAGATCGTCGGCCCCCGCACCGTGCGCCTGAGGACGACGGCCACGAACGCTCGCGCGAGCGCCGTGTCGTGGGACCTGTGGCCGAACACCCGCGTGCGCCCCGAGGGCTTCCCCTACGTCCCGCTGGACCCGCGCCACGCGCCGCGCCTCGAAGGGCCGAAGCCGGCGCAGGCGGAGGCTGGCCCGTGCGCGAGCGAGTTGCAGGACGGCTGGCTGTCCCTGCCGCCCGGCCAGCAGCCGCGCCCCCCGCAGGAGCGCCTGTGGACGAAGGCCTTCGTCCGCCCGCGGCGCGGCCTGATCGCCTATTTCCACGGCCGGGAGCTGCTGCTGATCGCCGCGCCGCTCGTCCCGCCCGAGCGGCTCCACCCGGAGCAGGCGTTCGTCGAGCTGTACCGGGGCGCGGGACCGGACGCCACGATCCTCGAGCTGGAGATGCACGGAGCCTACGAGACGCTCGCGCCCGGCGCGTCGGCGAGCTTCGAGCAGACGCTCGAGATCCAGGACTACGAAGGGCCGGCGGAGGCCGCGGCGCACCGGCGTCGCCTCGCGCCGCTCGCACCGTAGGCGCACTGCTGTAACGGATGTAAGTGGCGCGCGGGGGAGCCCGCACGGCGTGTCATACTCGCCCGCCTAGTGCAGGAGGAGACCCCATGAGACGAGCCCTGTCGTTCCTCGCTTGCCTTTCGCTGGCCACCGTCGCCCTCGCGGCCGACACCGACGTCAGCGGCAAGTGGAAGCTGACCAGCAAGAGCCCGCGCGGCGAGCGCACCTCCGAGATCGTCCTCGCCCAGACGGGAGAGAAGCTCGTGGTGGCGTCCAAGGACCGCGAGGGTAACGACGTGAAGTCCGAGGGCAGCGTCAAGGGCGCCGAGATCAGCTGGACCACGAAGCGCGTGACGCCGATGGGCGAGATGGTGATCGAGTACAAGGGCAAGATCGACGGCAAGACGATGAGCGGCGCCGTTGACTTCGGCGGCATGGGCTCCGGCGAGTGGAAGGCCGAGAAGGTCGAGTAGCCGCACTCGAGGGCGGCGTCTCGGGCCGCGCCTCGCGCTAGGGCGCCGCCGTCTCCGGGTTCCACACGTAGCCGACGCCGTGGACCGTGCGGATCAGGTTCGGCCGGTGGGGGTCGTCCTCGAGCTTGCGCCGCAGCCAGGCGACGTGCACGTCGACCGTGCGCGGGATCGGCGTCGAGTCGCGGCCCCACACGCGATCGAGCAGGACGTCGCGGCTGAGCACCGTGCCGGAGTTCTCGATCAGGCAGCGCAGCAGGTCCAGCTCGCGCGCCGAGAGCGCGACCGGCCGCCCGGCGCGAACGACCTCGCGGCGCCCGAGGTCGACCATGAGATCGCCGAAGCGTCGGCGGCCGGAGTTCTCGCGGCGCCAGCCGCGGCGGCGCAGGCAGGCCTCGATGCGCGCCACGAGCTCGGCCGGGTCGAAGGGCTTCACCAGGTAGTCGTCGGCGCCGGCGCGCAGGCCCTGCACCCGGTCGGCCACGCGCGCGCGCGCCGTGGCGATGATGAGCGCGGTGTCCGGCGCGAGCCGTCTCAGCTCGCGACACGACTCGAGCCCGCTGCGCCGCTCCAGGTCGGGCTCGAGCACGACGAGGTCGAAGCCGGCGCCACGAACGGCCTCGAGCGCCCGCCCGACGTCCGGGGTGGCCTCGACGTCGTAGCCGTCGACCACGAGCCTCTCGCGCAGCGCGCCCACGAGGGGCGCGTCGTCGTCGACCAGCAGCACCCGGCGGCGGGAGGGAAGATCCGGGCTGGGTGAGGGCACGTCCGCGGCAGCCATGGTGTCGCAGCGCAGCGTAGCACTGCGCCACGAGCCGCCGACCGCGCGCGGGATCGTTTCACCTCGGCTTGCGGGCTTTTGCAGTGCCCTTTTTGATGAGGGCTTTACGTGGCCTTGACGATTTTCGGGGAGCGCCGGGTCTTCAATTGGGACTTGGGCCCGGGCCGTCGCGTCCGGCGCCGCGAGGAGAACGACGCATGCAGATCCAGGGAATTCGTCGGGGCTGGCCGGCCGGCCTCGCGTTGACGATCGTGGCGCTCGCAGCCTCGGCCCGCGCGGGCGAGACGCGCGAGACGGGTGACGCGCCGCGCGCCTTCGCGCCGGTCGTGTCGCTGCGCAGCGGGTTCGCCGCGAGCGACGGCGCCAGCGGAGCGCTGCTCGGCGCCTCCGTGCGCTTCGGCCTGCTGCCGCGGCTGACGCTGGAGCTGAGCGCCGACTACCTGGACCGGGCCGGCCGCGGCAACGCGGGCGGCGCGAGCGGACTCGCCAGCCTGCTGCTGGCCTTGCGCCCGACCTCCGAGAAGGTGGTGCCCTTCCTGGCCGTGGGCGGCGGCGTCCTCCACCGCGGCGCCGGCCTCTTCCTGCCGCTGGGCAGGGAAGGCGGCGGGGTCGGCGGCGGCCCTCGCGGCGCCGGGCCCCGGGGCGCCATGCCCTACGGCCCAGGGTCGTACGACGGCGGGCACCACATGGCGGGACGCTGGGACGGGAGCTTCGGGCCGGAGATGGGCGGGTCCACGAGCGCGGCGCTGTCGGCGGGGGGTGGCATCCGTGTGGACCTCGGCCACAACCTGTCGCTGATGCCGGACGCGCGCGCGCTGGTCGTCCTGCGTGGCGGCGGCACCGAGACGATCGGTGTCCTCGACGTCAGCTTCGGCTACCGGTTCTAGTCGCGGCCCGGCGCCGCGGCGCCGTCAGCCGACGAAGCGGTAGCCCATGCGGTGCACGGTCACGATGTGCTCGGGCTTGGCGGGGTGCTGCTCGAGCTTCTGCCGCAGCGAGGCCACGTGCACGTCGACGGTGCGCGTCTGCAGCGCCGCGGGGTAGCCCCACACGTGCTCGAGCAGGTCGCGGCGCGAGAGCAGCTCGCCGCGGTGCTCGATGAAGTAGCGCAGCAGCTTGAACTCCAGGCTCGAGAGCTCCACGGGCTCGCCGGCCCGGCGCACCTCGGCGCGGCGCAGGTCCACGCGCACGTCGCCGAACGAGTAGATGCCGGCGGCGGCGGGGGCGCCGGCGCGTCGCCGTCGCAGCACGGCCTCCATGCGCGCGAGCAGCTCCATTGCGTCGAACGGCTTCGGCAGGTAGTCGTCGGCACCGAGCTTGAGGCCGAGCACGCGGTCGACCACCTGGCCCCGCGCCGTGAGCATCAGCACGGGGGTGTCGACGCGGTGCTGGCGCAGGTCCCGCAGCACGTCGAAGCCGCTGCGGCCCGGCAGCGCCACGTCGAGCAGGACGAGGTCGAAGGAGCCATCGCGCGCCATCCGGAAGCCCGCCTCGCCGGTCTCCGCCGACTCGACGTCGTAGCCTTCGGCGCGCAGGCGGTCCGTCAGCGTCAGCACGAGGCCGGGCTCGTCCTCGACGAGCAGCACGCGCGGGCTCACGACCGCGCCTCCTCGCGCACGAACACGGGCAGCTCCATCACCAGCACGGCACCGCCTTCCTCGCGTCCCTCGACACGCACCCGGCCGCCGTGCGCCTGCACCACGCGGCGCACCAGGCTGAGGCCGAGGCCGGCGCCCGGCGCGTCGTTGCGCTCTGCCGCGGCCCCGCGGTAGAAGGGCTCGAAGACCCGCCGGCGCTCGGCCGCCGGGATGCCGGGGCCCCGGTCCTCGACCCGCAGCGCCACCGCGCGTCCGCCCGGCACGACCGCGGCCCGCAGCGCGACGAAGCGGCCCGAGGCCGCGAACTTCGCCGCGTTCGTCAGCAGGTTCGTCGTCACCCGGCGCAGCGCCGCGGCGTCGCCGCGCACCTCGGGCAGCCCGGCCGGGACGTCCCGCTCCACGGTCATTCCCGCCTGTTCGAGCACGAGCTTCAGGTCGGCGAGGGCCTCGTCGACGACCGTGCCCAGGGAGACCGGGTCGGCCGCGTAGGCCCGGCCGGGCGACTCGATCCCGGCGAAGTCGAGCACCTGGGCCACGAGCGCGGAGAGCCGGCGGCCCTCCTGCTCGATCAGCCCGCCGTAGCGGCGGACCTGCGCGCCGTCGGTCACGATCCCGTCCTTGAGGTTCTGGCCGGCGGAGCGGATCGCCGCGAGCGGCGTGTTGAGCTCGTGGGTCACGCCGGCCACGAACTCGATCTGCTGGCGCGCCAGCCGGCGCGCGCGGTCCGCGGCGCCCGCCAGCACGATGCCGGCCGCGCCGAGCAGGCCGAGGATGCCCAGGCCGACCGCGAGGTTGCGGCGGCGCACGCGCGCGACGACCGCCTCGAGCGAGCCGCCGCGATGGCGCACCGCGAGCAGCCAGGGCGACTCGGGGCGCTCGGGCCAGCGGCGCGGCCCCCGTTCTTCTCCGGGGCCGGGCCCGCCTTCGCCTCTGCGCTCGTCGCCCGCGTAGCCCGCGGAGGGCAGCGGGCTCTGGATGTCGCTCGCCGCGAGGTCGGCAGCGCTCACGCCCGGGTCGCTCGCGTAGAGCACGGTGCGATCGCTGCGCCGCAGGACGGCGACGACGAACTCGCTCTCGCTGAGCGGGCCGAAGTGCGTCTCGACCAGCTGCGGCAGCACGTGATCGCGGAGGAACGACACCTCGATCCGAGCGACCAGCAGGCCGCCGAGGCGGAAGTGCTCCCAGAACTGCCCGGTCGGGTCCTCCGTGATCTCGACGATCGGAACCAGCACGCCGAGCGGCGCGTCCATGAGAGTGCCGGCGCGCACGAAGCCCTCGCGGCCGCGCCGGCTCGCATCGCTCCCAGCCAGGCGTGCCCGGGCGGGCTCGAGCCCCGGCGGCCAGGCCGTCGCCTCGCAGCGCGTCGCGCCTACCGCGCAGGACTCGAGCGCCACCTCTCCGGAGGTCCGGCGCGTGGCCAGGAGCACCGAGGTGACGAGCGGGGCCCGCTCGCTCTTGCGCCACTCGGTCAGCCGGGCGAGCACGGCCGGGCCGCGGTCCGCTCCCGCCGGCGCCGGGTCCAGCCGCAGGGTCATCGCCGGCTCCGCGAGCGCCCGCGCGAGGGCAGCCGAGAAGCGGCGGGCCGAGCGCTCGATCTGCGTGCGTCGCCGCTCCGAGTCCGCGCGGCCGATCTCGCCGATCCAGCGATACTGCAGCGCTGCCAGCAGCACGAGCAGCACGGCGAGGACTCCGAGGGTCAGGTGGAGCCCGTACTTCTCACGCCAGCGCATCGTGAAGCGAGTCTAGCAGCGGCGGCGCGCCGTTCACGGCTCGCCGGCGGGCTTTTACATCGCTTACCCGAGCCGCGCCCCGGCGCCCCGGGCGTCAGCTCGACTCGCGAACGACGAGGGTCGTCGGCACGCGCACCTCGGGCGCCTCGAAGCGCCCCGAGCGCAGGCGCGCGAGGAGCATGGCGGCCGCCCGGCTGCCCATCTCGTAGCCGGGCAGCCGCACCGTGGTCAGGCGGGGCCGGACGTAGCACGCGACGTCGAAGTCGTCGAACCCGACCACGGCGAGCTCGCCCGGCACGGCGCGCCCGAGGTCATGGGCCGCCTGCAGCGCGCCGATCGCCAGCAGGTCGTTGGCCGCGAAGATGGCCGTCACCTCCGGGTGCCGGGAGAGAAACGCGCGGGTCGCCTCGAACGCGGCGGCCGGGCTCTCGCTGACGCTCGTGGCCAGCCGCGGAGCGAGGCCCCCGCGCGCGGCGGCCAGGGCCTGCCGGTACCCGGCGATGCGCTCCTCGACGGCCGGCCAGGCCAGGCGCGGCCGAAGGAAGGCGATGGCGCGGTGCCCGCGCGCGAGGAGGTGGTTCGTCGCGGCGAGCGCCCCGCTGCGGTTCTCGCCGACGAGGCAGGCCAGGCGCGGGGAGCGCAGGCGCTGCTCGAGGAGCACCAGCGGCACGCCCGTGTCCGAGAGGGCGCCCAGCAGCTCGCGCCGCACGTCCCCGGAGCCCCCCATGGTGAGGACGGCGCCGTCCAGGCGGCGCGGATCGAGGGCCAGCGCGACGGGCCGTGGCCCCTCGCCGGGGAGGACGTTGCGGATCAGCAGCCCGTAACCGTGCTCGCGCGCCACGTCGGCGATCCCGCAGACCACCGCGCCGTGGAAGGGGTCGGCCAGGTACTGGGGCGAGGGGTCGACGACGACGAAGCCGAGCGTCCAGCTGCGGGCCGTGCGCAGGCTGCGCGCGGCGCTGTGGGGCGTGTAGCCGAGGTCGCGGATCGCCCGCAGGACCCGCGCGCGCGTGTCGGGTCGCACGACGTCCCGCTCGTTGACCACGTTCGAGACCGTCTGCGGCGAGACGCGGGCCCGGCGCGCCACGTCGGCCAGCGTCGTCACCTCTTCCGCCTCACAGCGCGCGCAGCGCCTCCCGGGTGCGCTCGAGGGTGAGGTCGACGTCGGCCGCGGTGTGGGCCGCACTGATCGACCCCTGCTTGCACGGCAGCGGGAAGTGGTAGACGCCGCGGGCGACGAGCGCCGCGCGGTAGCGGCGATCGAGGTCGAAGTCGTGGTGCGCGGCGATGTCGTGCCAGTCGCTCGGCACGTGGTCCATGAAGTACGCGCAGAACGCCGAGCCGAGCCGGCTCAGCGTCGCCTGGATCCCGCGCTCCTGGAAGAGCTGCTCGAGCCCGCGGGCGAGCCGCGCGCCCAGCGACTCGAGCTCGCGGTAGACGGCCCCGTCGTCCTCCATCAGCCGCTCGATGGTCGCGATCGCGGCGGCGCTGGTGAACGGGTGGGCGTTGTAGGTGCCGGCGATCAGCACGCGCTGCGGTCCCTGCGCGTCGAAGAGGCCCATCACGTCCGCCCGGCCCCCGATCACGCCGAGCGGGTAGCCGTTCGCCACGGCCTTGCCGAAGACCGACAGGTCGGGCCGCACGCCGCAGAGCGACTGGTAGCCGCCGAGCGCCGAGCGGAAGCCGGTCTTCACCTCGTCGAAGACGAGCAGCGCCCCGTGGCGCCGGCAGGTCTCGCGCAGCGCCTCGAGGAAGCCGGGCCGGGGCGGCACGACGCCCACGTTCTGCAGCACCGGTTCGGTCAGCACGCAGGCCACCGGGA
>JBGASI010000042.1:0-14617 GCA_044229815.1 Vicinamibacteria bacterium
AGAGCAGGTAGTGGACGAGGACGTAGCACTGCGCGTCGAAGAGCGGGCGCTCGCTCTCCTTCTGGAGCAGCGACGACTCGGGGCGGGCGTCGAAGATCGCCTGCAGGGGCAGGCGCGCGTGATCGTTGAAGTAAGCGAACTGCCACGGAACGGGCCGGCCGACCTCGATCTCCTTGTCGGTGACGAAGATGTTGCCGAGCACGTACGACAAGCCGGTGGAGAGCCAGACCGGAAGCCTGCGCGGGAAGCTGCCACGCAGCAGGTGCTGGACGTAGGCCCGGTAGAGGATGTAGTTCGGCGTGACCTCGCGTTCGGCGGGGCGCCAGGCGGTGCGCAGCAGCAGGTAGTGGCGGTCCGCCCCGTCGGCTGACCCGGACACGACGTCGATCCCGCCCTTGACCTCGAAGTACCCCGGGGCCCAGCGCCGCAGCGTCGCCTCGTTCTTGAAGGCGAGCACCACGGTGGGCTTGCCCTCCGGCAGGTGGCCACGGGGCCAGACCTGGGCGTAGGCGGCGCGCACCTGCTCGAACTCGCTGGCGGTCTGCCGCGCCGTTCCAGCGCCGGCGTTCGTGACGACGGTGAAGTTGGGCGTCCGAGCCTCGTCCCACGTGTCGGCCGCATGCGCCGCTGAAGGGACGACGCTCGCGGCCACGGCGAGGAGGATCCAGCGGGCTCCCATCGTGTGTCTCCTGTCGTCAGTGGTGGTGGTGGACCTCGGGGCCCGGCGTGGCGCTCGCCGCCGGCATCGGCATCGCGTGGCCCTCGTGGCCTTCGTGGCCGGAGGGCGGCGCCACCTCCCCCGCCGCGGCGGCGGCGTGGCCGTGGTGCTCGTGGGAGCCGAGACCGCGCCAGGCGGTGACGAGGCCCACGACGAGCAGCAGGACGCCGGCGGCGCGGGCCAGCGGGCGACGCGCCCCGAGCGGCAGCGCCTGGCCGAAGAGCGCCACGGCCGTGAGGGCCGGGACGGTGCCGAGGGCGACGCCGGCGAGGGTCGCCGCGCCGGCGGCGGCGGAGCCGGTGGCGACCGCGGCGGCGAGCCCGGCGTAGACGAGCGGGCACGGCAGGAAGCCCATCGCCATCCCGATCACGAGCGAGGACCCTCTCGGCCGCTGCGCGAGAATCGGCCCCAGCCACTGCGACAACAGCGGGGCGACGCGGGCGGCGAACCAGTCGCTGCCCGCGCGCGCGCGCAGCCCGAGCAGCGTCAGACCCGCGGCCACGATCGCGAGCCCGGCGACGAGCGCCAGGGCGCGCGTCGCGAAGGACACGGCCGCGCTCGAGACGAACGCGGCGCCGAGGCCGCCGGCGAGGGCGCCGAGGAAGGCGTAGCTCGTCGCCTTGCCCGCCTGCAGGGCCAGCTGGTCGACGAGTCGCCGCAGGCGCGTCGCGCGCGCGGGCGCCGAGAGCGCGAGCACGAAGCCGCCGCACATGCCGACGCAGTGGATGGACGCCGCGAAGGTGAGGGCGGCGGCCACCGCCCAGCTCGGGCTCATGCTGTCTCCTGGGGAAGCGGGTAGCGCGACAGGCGCTGCGAGTGCAGGACCACGAAGAGGCTCGAGGCGACCATCGCGACGGCGCCGAAGAAGGGGTGCAGCCGCCCGGCCACCGCAAGCGCCAGGCCGATGCCGTTGTAGAAGAAGGCCCAGAACAGGTTGAAGCGCGCCGTGCGCAGCGTGCGCTCGGAGAGCGCGAAGAGCCACGGCAGCCGCCGCAGGTCGCCGCCCAGGATCGTCACGTCGGCGCTCTCCCGCGCGAGATCGGTGCCCGACTCGAGCGTGACCCCGACCGCGGCCCGGCTCAGCGCGGGGGCGTCGTTGATGCCGTCGCCCACCATGACCGGCGTCTCTCCGGCGGTGATCGCCTGCTCGACGCGCGCGGCCTTCCCCTCGGGCGTCATCTCCGCCTGGGCCGCGAGGCCGGGCACCCCGGCGGCAAACGCCGCGACCGAGTCGCCGCCGTCGCCGGAGAGCACCTCGACGGCGAGCCCGCGCGCGTGCAGCGCGAGGACCGCGGCCGAGGCCGTGGCCCGCGGCGTGTCGCGCAGGACGAGGGAGCCGCGCCAGGCGCCGGCGAGCGTGAGGTGGACGACGCTCGCTCCCGGCGCGGACAGCGCGGGGACCTCGCCCGCGAAGCGGTCCCGGCCCAGGCGGACCTCGCCGTCGACGCCCGCCAGGCGGGCGGACACCCCGCGCCCCGGGAAGGCGCGAAAGCCGGAGACCTCGCGCGGCGCGAGACCGCGCCGGCGGGCCGCCTCGCGCACGGCCGCGGCGATCGGGTGCTCCGAGTGCCGTTCGACCGAGGCCGCGAGCCCCAGCAGGTCGTCCTCGGCGAGGCCGGCCGACGGGTGCAGCGAGACGAGCTCGAGGATCCCGGTGGTCAGCGTGCCGGTCTTGTCGAGGAAGACACGGCGCGAGCGCGCGAGGCGCTCGAAGACCTCGCCCGAGCGCACGAGGACGCCAGCGGCCGCCGCCCGGCCGGCCGCGGCGGAGGCGGCGAGCGGGGTGGCGATGCCGATCGCGCAGGGGCAGGCGATCAGCAGCACCGAGAGCGCGTTGAGGATCCCGGCGCCGACACCGTCGCGCAGCGTCCACCAGGCGAAGGTGCCTAGGGCGAGCGCCAGCACGAGCGGGACGAAGATGCGGGAGATGCGGTCGACGAGCGGGGCGAGCGGGTAGCCTCCCGCGCGCGCCTCCTCGACCAGGCGGACGATGCGGGCGACCGTCGTCTCGGCCCCCGTGCGGCGCGCGAGCACCAGCAGCGTGCCGTCGTGGTTGAGGGTCCCGGCAGAGACCGGTTCGCCCGCGGCGCGCGGCAGCGGCAGCGACTCCCCGGTGATCTCCGCCTGCGACACCGTGCTCTCCCCCTCGAGCACGACGCCGTCCACCGTCAGCCGCTCGCCGGGCCGCACCCGTACCTGGTCGCCCGGCACGAGCGCCGCCACGGGCACCGTCTCCTCGACGCCGTCTCGCACGCGCGTGGCCGTCTCGGGCAGCTGCCGCACCAGTGCGGCGAGCGCGTCCGTCGTGCGGGCCCGGGAGGCGGCCTCGAGATAGCGGCCGATCGTCACGAAGAGCAGGATGCCCATGCAGGTGTCGAGGAAGACCGGCCCGCCGCCCGCGAAGACCGAGCGGGCGGAGAGGACGTAGGCGGCCAGCACGCCGAGCACGATCAGGGCATCGGTGTCGATCCGCCCGGCGCGGATCCGCTCGGCGCCGCGCGTGAGGAAGGGTCCACCGAGCAGCGCCAGCGCCGGCGTGGCGAGGGCCAGCAGCGCCCAGCGCACCCACGACTCGCCCGAGGCGCGGTCCGCCTCGCCGCGCCCGGAGTACAGGACGAAGCTCAGCATCATCACGTTCATCGCGAGGAAGGCGCCGACGCCGATCGCCATCAGCATGCCGGCCGCGCGGCCGTGGCCCGCGGGACCGCCGGTGAGCCTGTGGGCGAGCGCGCAGCCGCCGCAGCAGTAGAGGGCCTCGTTCGCGCGCGCCCGGCCGGCCACCGGCAGGCCGCAGTGGGCGCACAGCGGCAGGCTGGCAAGCCGCAGCGGCGAGGCGGGCGCGCCCTCGACCGGTGCGCTGGCGGCAGGGGCGGCCAAGGCGGCGGGACCGCTCAGAGGGCGGGCTTCTGCTGGACGGGCTTGCCGGTCTCGAGATCGAGGAGCACCGGGTTCGCCCGCTCGGCGGCCACCCACGTCAGGATCATGAGACCGATGAAGAAGGCGCCGGTCGCCCACAGCAGCCACTGCAGGACCCGGCCCTCCAGGCGGAAGAAGGACGCTTTCGGGATCATGAGGCCTTCTTTGTCCGCGCGAAGAAGGTGGAACTGAAGCGTTTCTGGCCGTCGGCGGTGTCGACGACCCAGGTGAAGGGAGTGACGCTGCCGGAGATCCCGGAGCGCGGCACGCGGACGACCACGTCGAAGCGACGCTCCCGTCCCGGCGGCAGCGTGGCGTCCCCCAGGCCGGAGAGCGAAGCGCCGTCGGGCAGGCCCTCGGTCCGGACCTGCATCACCACGGCAGCCTTGGTGCGGTTCGCCGCGCGCAGCAGGTAGCGCGACTCGACGAGGCCGCCCTCCGGCTGGGCGGCGTCGGCCGCGTAGACCGGCGACAGCTGGAGCGACACCATCTCGCGCCGCGCGACCGCCACGACCAGCGCGACGCCGAAGCCGAGCGTGGCGGCAGCGACCAGGACGCGCTTGGCGTCCCAGCGCCGCAGCGTGAAGCCTCCCATGTCGAAGCGCAGGACGCCCGGCCGCGCCGGCTTCAGCCGCGCCAGGATCGCGTCGCAGGAGTCGATGCACGAGCCGCAGCGGGTGCACTCGATCTGGAAGGAACCGTCGCGGATGTCGATGTCCATCGGGCAGACCCGCGCGCAGGCGCCGCAGTCGATGCACTTGCCGCCGGACTCGTCGAGCCTCACGTGGAGCGAGCGGCCGTCCTCGATGACGCCCTGCAGCAGGCCGTAGGGACAGGCGCTCTGGCAGAAGCTCTCGCGCACGAAGGCGATGTTGAGGAAGCCGAGCAGCGTGCACAGCGCGCCGATGGCGCCCACCCAGGGCCCGGTGTCGAGCCGGAGGAGGCGCGAGAGGACGTAGGGCAGCGGGGCGAAGTACGCCATCATCAGGACGGTGGCCGCCAGCGAGACGACGGCGGCGAGCGAGAGCGAGAGGGCCTTGGCGGCGCGGGTCCGCAGCTTCGGGGCGAGGCTCCTGGTCAGCCGCTTCGCCAGGGCGTCCAGGTCGTGGGCGATCTCGGAGAAGACCGTCTGCGGGCAGGCGTAGGCACAGTAGACGCGGCCGAGGGTCAGCGAGGCTGCCCCGACCAGCCACATCGCAAACATCAGGGCCAGCCACAGCAGCGCCCACTCGTCGAGCCAGACCTCCTGCCGGAAGAGGTACAGCCGGCCGGCCACGAAATCGAAGCGGAACAGGTCGAACAGCGGCATCAGCACGAAGGCCGCCAGGAACGCCAGCTGGATCAGGCGCCGCTGGACGGTGTAGCGGCCGACCCAGCCCGGGAACGTCAGCGTGGCCATCGCCCTACGTGTAGCGCAGCCGGGGGTTGGGCGTGTCGGCGACGGCCAGCTCCCGGTGGAACGCGAAGCGCTGCATGGTGAAGGCCTGCGTCGGACAGCGCGAGGCGCACATCGAGCAGCGGATGCACGCCGTCTCGTCCTTCAGCATGACGCCGCCGAGCGCGTCGAGCTCCTGGGGCGCGAAGGCGGCGAGCTGTTCTCCGGTGACCCCGAGCTGCGCCTCGGCCAGCGCCAGCAGGCGCTGGTCCTGCGCCACCTGCGACAGGCCGACCAGGTGCAGGCAGTCGTCGGGGCAGACGTCCACGCAGCCGTTGCAGGCGATGCACTTCGAGCCCTCGAAGTAGGTCTGCACGTCGCAGCGCAGGCAGCGCTCGGCCTGGCTGCGGGCCTGGGCCTCGGGGTAGTTCTCCTCGACCTGGCGCTCGGCGGCCGTCGGCAGCTCCGTCGGCGACGGCGCCAGCGAGGGCGGCAGGACCCGCGCGCTGACCTCCCAGTCCTCGCCCATCGTGTAGGCAGCCGGCGACCACGCCGAGCGCAGCTCGACAGTGGTCGTGGTGCGGCGCAGGTAGTCGTGGATGCCGCGGGCCGCCACCTGCCCGGAGGCGATCGCGTCGATGAACAGCCGCGGCCCGAGCACCACGTCGCCGCCAGCGAACACGTCGGGCCGGCTCGTCTGCAGCGTCTCGGGGTCGACCTTGACGAGGCCGCGGTCGGTCAGCTCGACGCCGTCTTCGGGACGCAGGAAGCCGAGCTCGGCGTGCTGCCCGATCGCGAAGATCACGGTGTCGCAGGCGACGGTCTCTCGCGCGCTCTCGTCGAATTGCGGGCTGAAGCGCCGCTCGGAGTCGAAGACCGACAGGCAGCGCGCGAACTCGACGCCGCTGACCCTGCCCTCGCCGTGGATCGCGCGGGGCCCGAGCGCGGTGTGCAGGCTCAGGCCCTCGTGCTGGCCCTCGTCGATCTCGACGCGGTCGGCCGGCATCTCCTCGAGCGACTCGAGGCAGGCGATGTGCACCTCGCTGACGCCGCGACGGCGCGCCGCCGTGCGCGCCACGTCGGCGGTCACCCGGAAGTCCTCGACCCCTTCCTCCTCGGCGTTGCGCAGCGCCGTGCGCGCGACGTCGAAGGCGACGTTGCCGCCGCCGATCACCAGCACGCGCGGGCCGATCTCCACCGGCTCGCCCAGGTTGACGAGCTTGAGGAACTCGAGGCCGGTCACCACCCCGGGCAGCTCGGCGCCCGGGATCTTGAGCCGGCGGCTGCCCTGCAGGCCCGCGCCGAGGAAGAAGGCCTTGAAGCCCTCGCGCTTGAGGTCCTCGAGGGTGCGGCCCGGGACGCCGACCGGGGAGCTCGTCCGCAGCTCGACGCCGAGCGAGAGGATGGCGTCGATCTCCGCCTTCACCAGCTCGCGGGGCAGGCGGTAGAGCGGCACGCCGAGCGTCAGCATGCCGCCGGGCACGGCGTTCGCCTCGAAGACCGTGACCTTGTAGCCCGCGCGCGCGAGGTCGTGGGCGACGGTGAGGCCGGCGACACCCGCCCCGACGACCGCCACCTTCTCGCCGTAGTCGCCGCGCGGCGGCAGCATGCGCAGGTCGGCGTGGCGGTGGTAGTGGACATCCGAACCCGTCTCGTTGCCGAAACGCTCGCAGGCCCAGCGCTTGACCGCCCGGATCGAGACGGGCTCGTCGACGCTGCCGCGGCGGCACGCCCGCTCGCAGGGCGCGCCGCAGATGCGACCGCAGCTCGAGACGAACGGGTTCGTCGCGCGCGCGATCGCGTAGGCGTCCTCGTCCCGTCCCTCGGCCACCGCCGTCACGTAGCCGCAGGCGTCCGTGAAGACGGGGCAACCGACGCGGCACTTGACCTGCTCGACCCAGTACCGCTCCGCGTCCGGGATGCGGAGCCGACGGTAGGCCGAGGAGACCGGGACGCTGCTCACGCTACTCCTCCGAGCGGTGGACGAACACGAACCACAGCAGCCCGAGCACGAAGGCGGCGAGGATCACGGCGATCACCGCCTGGAAGCCCGTGCCGGGCACCTGCATGATGGTGTTGATCTGCTGCACCAGGGGCCCGCGGCTGTCGTGCGCGACCTCACCCGCCCAGTAACGGAACAGGTACGCGAGGCCGAACAGGCAGAAACCGACGTAGGCCAGCTTGAGGAAGCCGGGGATCGGGGTGTGCTTGCGCTCGGTGATCCAGCCGCCGGCGATCTCGTGGACGTTCTTGTCGTCGCTCATCACTGCCTCCGCTAGTCGTCGTCCAGCATCCGGTACTTCGGCGCCTCGTCCCCGCTCACGGCGCCGCTGCGGATGGCGCGGTGCAGGAAGTACACCGCGCCCACCACGAACAGCGCCATGATCGAGTAGATCCAGAAGATCGAGGCGTAGGTGTAGTCGGCCACGTTCCTACTGCTCGTAGTCGTGGGCCGGGCGCCAGTCCTTCACCCTGCCGAGCGACTGGACGTAAGCGATGAGCGCGTCCTGCTCGGTGGGGTTGGCGATGATCCAGGGGAACGGCGGCATCACGGAGCCGGGCACGAGGCTGCGCGGATCGCGGAAGTGGCTGACGTGCCACTGCCGGTCGTACTTGCCGCCGACCCGCGAGAGGTCCGGGCCGACGCGGCGGGTGCCGAACACGTGCGGCTGGTCGTAGACGAACTCGTCGGGGGTGGAGACGGGGCTCTTCACGCCGCGCCAGCCGGAGCGCACCGTGTCGGCCTCGATCGTGCGCGTCTGCTGCGTGTGGCAGTACCAGCAGCCCTCGCGCACGTAGATGGCGCGGCCCTGCATGATCTTGGCCGCCTCGGCGTCGCCCGCCTTGGCGAGCGTGGCGTAGTCCTTGAGGCCCTCGACGGGCTTGGCCCAGCTCTTGTCGAGCAGCGGCGGCGCGACGGTGGTCAGGGTCCCGCCGATGAAGAAGAAGACGAGCGCCCCGGCCACGAAGAGCGCGCTGTTCTTGTCGATCTTGCTCAGCATGGCGGCCTCCTAGTACGTCTCGACCGGTCGGTCGTTGCGGCCGGTCCAGGTGACGAGGATGTTCCAGAAGAAGATCAGGATGCCGAGGAACATCAGCGTCCCGCCCAGCAGCCGCACGGCCCAGAAGGGCTGCATGAACTTGACCGTGTCGATGAACGGGATCGTGGTGTCGTTCCACTGCAGGCCCTGGAGGAAGCCGCCGATCCAGAGCGAGACGAAGAAGGACAGCCCGCCGACCAGCCACAGCCAGAAGGAGGCGTTGGCGAGCGCGTTCGAGTGGAGCCGCGTCTTGAGCATCCGCGGGAGCGCGTAGTAGGCGCCGCCGATCGCGAAGAACGAGAAGGCGCCGAGCACGGCCATGTGCGCGTGGCCGACGATCCAGTCGGTCTTCGAGACGATCGCGTTGACGCTGCGCAGCGAGTGCATCGGGCCCTGGAAGCAGGTGAGCAGGTAGAAGATCGTGCCGGTCATCAGGAACTTGATCGGCACGTTGTCCTTGAGCTGGTGCCACTGGCCCTTCATCGTGGCGAGGAAGTTCCAGACGAGCGTCCAGACCGGGATCATCAGCATCACCGAGAACAGGATCGCGACCGTCTGCAACCACTGGCTGATCGGCCCGTGCAGCATGTGGTGGGCGCCCGTCCAGACGTAGACGAAGGCGAGCGACCAGAAGCCGATCATCGACAGCTTGTGCGAGTACAGCGGCGTCTCGGCGGCCTTGGGGATGAAGTAATAGCCGATGCCCAGGCCGAGCGGGGTGAAGATCAGGCCCACGGCGTTGTGGACGTAGAACCAGTTGAGGTTCGCCTGGTTGACGCCGCTGGTCGGGATCGTGGCCAGGTTGCCGGCGATGTAGACGAAGGCCGTCCACAGGATGGAGGCCATGATGTACCAGAGCGAGACGTACATCTGCTGGTACTTGCGGGTGGCCACGGTCGCGAAGATGTTGACGGCGAAGGCGACCCAGGCCACGACCACCGCCAGGTCGAGCCACAGCGGCAGCTCGGCGTACTCGAGGCCCTGGTTGTGGCCGAGCGCCAGCTCGACGACCGCGCCGAGCACGATCACGACCCACAGCCACATCGTGGCCATGCCGAGCTTCTCGCTCCACAGCTTGACGCCGCACAGCCGGGGCACGAGGTAGAAGCACAGGCCCATGTCGGCTGCCAGCAGCCAGCCGAACAGCATGCCGTTCGTGTGGGTGGGCCGCATGCGGCCGAATGTCAGCCACGAGACGCCGCCGAGCAGCGTCGGGAAGTTCAGCTTTCCCGCGATGACGAGGGCCACGAGCCCAGACACCACGAAGAACAGCGACGCGATCATCAGGAAGCCGAAGGCGCTCTTGTCCTCGTGGGCGGCGGGCCCAGCGGGAACCTCGAACGGCCGCGCGGCGGGGGTAGCAGCGGCGCTCATGCTCTCACCTCTCCGTTTGGGGGGGTTGTGCGGCGGCCGTCGACGGCGTGAGCGGCCCGAGCCCGTTCAGGCTCCAGACGTAGTTCACGACGTCGCCGATCGTCTTGTCGTCGAGCGAGAAGTCGTAGCCGGCGGCCGGCATGGCCGTGCCCTGGACGCCGTACTTGATGCTCTCGTGGATGCGGCTGTAGCTCAGCGAACGAACGAACGGGCCGTTGCGGAGGTTGCGCGGGCGCGGCTGGATGTCCGCCGCGTTCGGGCCCTGGCCGTCGGCCTTCTTGCCGTGGCAGCCCCAGCACCGGTTGAGGAAGACGGCCTCGCCGCGGGCGGCGCTCTCCGGCGAGTAGGCGACCGGGTTCGCCTCGGGCACCTGGCGGCCGGTCGGCAGCTTGGCCTCGCCGCCCTTCGCCCAGGTGGCGAGCACGTAGTCGACGAGGGCGGCCGTCGCGGGCTCGCCGAGGACGCGGCCCCAGGGGGCCATGCTGGTCCCCGCCACGCCGTTGGTGAGGCTCGCCACGAGCCGCGCCTTCGGCTTGGTCTTCATGAAGGCGTACTTCGTCAGGTCGCGCGGCCGGGGGTCGAGGTAGTCGGCGATCGTGCCGTCGCCCATGCCCTTCTCGCCGTGACAGCGCGCGCACAGCTGCGCGTACTGCTTCTCCGGCTCGGCAGGGATCGGCGGAATCGGACGGCTCAGCAGGTACTGGGTCAGCGAGTCGAAGGTCTCGGCCGGCAGCGGGTAGGGCGGCATCACGGAGCCGGGCACGACGCTCTTGGGGTTCTTGAAGTGGCTCATCAGCCAGGGAGCGTCGCGCTGCGCGGCGGTGAACGCCAGTTCCGGGCCGACGCGCCCGTCGCGCTCGTCGAGCTTGTGGCATGAGAGGCAGCCGACCTTCGGCAGCAGCGCCTCGCCCTTCTGGGCCGGGGCGAGCGTCTCGACGCTCGTGGCGAGCTCGGGGCCCACGATCTGCGCGAGCGGGAGCCACTCCGGGCGCTGCTGCTGGTTCGCGACGAACTGCTGCAGCGGCGCGCGCGCGATCCGCGAGCCGAGCTGGGCCTTGAGGAAGATCGTGAGGGCCTTGACCTGCTCGGGCGTGAGGTCCTGCTTCGGCATCGTCGAGACGGGGTTCTGGGCCTTCGGGTTCTCGATCTTCTGCTTCGTGAAGGCGATCCGGCGCCGGCGCCCCACCTCGGTCAGCTCCGGGCCGATCGAGCCGTAGCTCAGCCCGGCGATCGTGTGGCAGGTGTAGCAGGCGCGCTCGAAGAAGAGCCTGCGGCCCTGGTTGACGTAGGGCGCGTGCTGCCAGCCCGGGTCGTTGTGGCACTGCACGCAGTTGGCCTGGATGGCGTCGCCGGTGAGCATCGGCCAGGGCCAGTCCTCGCCGCCCTCGTGCGCGCCCTTCGCGTCGACCGCGCGGCCCTGGCCGTCGTGGCAGATCGTGCAGCCGTAGGTCTCGAACTTGTGGCCGGGGATCTTCGGGTGCGTGCGCAGCGGCTGGTCGGCCTTCTCGAAGCGCGGGTCGTCGATCGCGATGTGGCAGGTGGTGCAGCGGTCGACCCGCTCGGGGCCGAAGCTGCGGACGATCACCTGCTCGATCTGGGGCCCGCGCGCGGCGAGCGTCTGCTTGACGGCGGCGCTGTCGGTCATGGCCGCCGCCTGCGTGAAGTAGCTCTGCTGGTGGTCCTGCCAGCGCGCGAAGAACTGGTTGTAGAAGACCACCCCGTGGATGGCCAGCACGACGATGGAGATCACGGCGAGCGCTTGGCGCATGGCCTTCCCGCCCCTACCAGGGTGTGACGAGGGCCCAGTTCGGGCCGCGGAAGAACGTGCCGATGACGATCAGCACCAGGTTCACGACCAGCAGCGTCGTGAAGAGCGAGATCGACAGGATGCGGTGGCGCGAGAACCAGACGCCCGTGCCGAGCGAGCCGCGATCGAGGTAGGGCAGCAGCAGCAGCAGCCCCACGAAGACGGTCGGGATCCCGACCCCGCCCCAGAACGCCGAGTAGGACACCATCTCCTGCAGCCCCAGGAAGTACCAGGGGGCCTTCGAGGGGTTCGGCGGGTGGGTCGGGTCGGCGGGGGCCTCGAGCGGCGCGTTGAAGAGCAGCGCGACCGCCAGGATCACGAGCAGGGTGAGCGCGAAGCAGAACAGCTCGGCGACGAAGAGGTTGGGCCAGGAGTAGACGGTGTTGTCGGGCGTCTGGCCGACCTTGTTGAACGGGCCGCGCACGATGCCCATCACGCCGAAGGTCTTCGTCCTGGCGGTCTTGGCCGCGGGAGCCAGGCCCTCGAGCTTGCCGGCGAGCGCCTCCTTGAACTGGCCCTGCGCCTCGGGCAGGTCGAGCCCCTCCGGGCGCGAGAGCCCGCCGTCCTTGCGGATCCGCCAGAAGTGCACGGCGACCAGGACCACCAGCGCGACCGGGATCACCGCCACGTGCAGCACGTAGAAGCGGATCAGCGCCTCCTGGCCGACGACGCGGTCGCCGAGCAGCAGGAAGCGGATCTGCTCGCCCATGAGCGGGGCGTAGCCGGCGATCGAGGTGCCGACCGTGATCGCCCAGAACGCCAGCTGGTCCCAGGGCAGCAGGTAGCCGGTGAACGAGGCGCCGAGCGTGAGCAGGAAGAGCAGCACGCCGACCACCCAGTTGAACTCGCGCGGCCGGCGGTAGCTGCCCGTGTAGAAGACGCGGCACAGGTGCAGGAAGACGACCGCCACCATGGCGTGCGCGGCCCAGCGGTGCATGTTGCGCAGCAGGGTGCCGAAGGCCACCGTGCCGGCGAGGTCGAGCATGCGGTTGTGCGCCTGCTCGACCGAGGGCACGTAGTAGAACATCAAGAGGATGCCGGTGGCCGTCAGGACGACGAACAGGCTGAGCGAGATGACGCCGAGGCCGAAGGTGTACCAGGGCTTGAGCGAGTGCGCGTGGGTCTTCGTCGGGTGGATGTGCAGGAAGAGGTTCGAGAAGGTCGTCTGCGAGCGCCCAAGGTCGGACGAGGGCAGCGGGTTGCGGAAGATCGACTGCCAGACGTTGCGCGGGAGCGCCTTCAGCGTGCCGAGGAACGAGGTGTCGCTGGTCATGCTAGACCTTCAGGAAGGTGCCGCTCGGCACCTCCTGGGCGGTGTCGACCTCGATCTCGCCCGAGGGCGAGAGCGAGACCGCGAACCAGGGCAGCGGGCGCGGCGCCGGGCCGCCGAGCACTCCGCCGTCGGGGTCGAAGCGGCTGCCGTGACAGGGGCAGTCGAAGCCCACCTCGGTGGTGGCGACCACGCAGCCGAGGTGCGTGCAGGTGTTCGAGATCGCCGCGACGCCGCCCTCGGTGCGCACGATCGTGCAGCGCTGGCGGTTGAGCGGCAGCCGCGTGCCGAGGGGCAGCGACTCCGGCTTGCCGGCCCTGAAGCGCGAGGGCTCGCCGTAGGTGACGCGGGGCCGGAAGAACAGCAGGTTCGAAAAGGCGGCCACGAAGCCGGCGCCGAGGAGGCCGAAGACGCTCGTCAGCGTCAGGGCCCGGCGCCGGCTGATCGTCGCGTCGCGATCCTGGGCCGGGTGATGCGTCGGGGTGCTCATGAATCCTCCCGGACACGTGGCGGGGGCTCACCCGCTCGGGTGCGGCTGTCTGCCGTCGGGGCCAGACCCCGGGCCCCGTCGACCGGCGACTCGGGGGCGAGGTCCGGCCAGAAGAGCTGCTGCTTGGTGCGCTCGAGCTCGTGGAACTGGCCGGTGTGGACGCCCCAGGCCCACATCAGGGCCCCGGCGAGGCCCATCGCGATCCCGGCGGCGAACAGGGCGAAAGCAACTGCCATTGAGGTGACTCGATACACGGATCCGGAACGGCTCGGTCTGCAGGATCCGGGCCAGGGCGGAGGCGAGCCCGGAGCCCCGGAAACCCCGGAATTCAGGCGGTTGAACTCGGTGCCGCGTGTGAAGATGCAAAAGGATTGCGCGGAGCGAGCGATTTAGAACGAAAACACTTCGCTCTAGAATGGGGGCCTCACCCGGAGATCCCACCTCGAGTCGCTCCAGCCGCTCGCACCCGTTCCGGTTTTCGGGAAGGAGGAGGCATGACGAGCATTCGGCAGATCCTGGCCGGCAAGCCGGACGTATTCTCGGTGGCGCCGGACGCGACGGTCTTCGAGGGCCTGCGCCAGATGGAGGAGAGAAACGTCGGGGCGCTGCTCGTGATGAAGGACGGACGCATCGTGGGCATCTTCTCCGAGCGCGACTACGCGCGGCGCATGATCCTGCACGGCCGCTCGTCGCGGGAGACCGCCGTGCACGAGGTGATGACCGACGACGTGTTCGTGATCTCGCCCGAGGCCACCGCCGCCGAGTGCATGGTGCACATGACCGACCGCCACATCCGGCACCTGCCGGTGATCGAGGACGGCCGGGTGGTGGGCGTGATCTCGGTGGGCGACGTGATGAAGGCGGTGATCGAGGACCTGCGCTTCTCGGTCCAGCAGCTCGAGAGCTACATCCGCAGCGGCGGCTAGGCGCGCCGTGCTTCGGGGTCCGTTGGCCCGTTTCCGGGGAAACCCGCAGGAGGACGATCGACCATGCTGAAGCCACGGGCGCTGCTGGCGACGTGTCTGCTCGGCTCCCTGCTCGCGCCCGCGGCTGCGGCGCGCGGCGACGGGCTCGACGAGGTGCGCCAGCGCGGCGCGCTGCGCGTGATCGCCTTCGTCACGCCGGACGACGAGTTCATCACCGCGCAGGCCGGCAGCGGCCTGGAGCGCGAGCTGCTCGAGGGCTTCGCGGCGCTGCACAAGCTGCCGCTGGTGATCGTGCCGGCGGGCAGCTGGGACCGGCTGCTGCCGATGCTGCTCGAGGGCCGCGGCGACCTGGTGGCGGGCCGGCTGACGGCGACCGAGGCGCGCCGCCAGAAGGTCGACTTCACCGGCGAGGTGTTCCCCACCCGCAGCGTGGTCCTGACGCGCAGGCCGCACCGCGTCGTGACGACGCTCGCGATGCTGCGCGAGGAGCGCGTGGGCACGGTGCGCGGGACCAGCATGGCCGACGCGATCGTGGCCGCGGGCGTGGCGCCGGCCTCGGTCGACGACTCGCTCGCGAGCGGCACGCTGCCGCAGGCGCTGCGCTCCGGGCGCGTGAGCGCGATCGTGCTCGGCATCGAGAGCGCGATCACCGAGCGGCGGAAGGACCCCGAGCTGCAGCTCGGGCTGTTCCTCGGCACGC
>JBGASI010000567.1:0-3189 GCA_044229815.1 Vicinamibacteria bacterium
GATCGGCGTCGCCCAGGTGAGCCGCAAGGGCGAGACCCCGCGCGAGGCGGGGCCCGACTTCACGACCGCCGACCTGCAGCACGCGCAGCAGATCTTCGAGGCGGTCGCGCCGTACCTCTACGCCGCGCGCCCGCCCGCGTACTAGGCGCTACTCGTCGACGCGGACGTACCCGCTGTCGTCGACCAGGAACGGCCGAGCGCCCGAGCCGAGAGGCGTCGCCGTCGCCTTGTACTCATCCTGGCCGCCGCTGAGCTCGAAGCGGTAGGACTGCTTCTCGAAGACGCCGTTGGCGAAGGGCACGCGCAGGTGCAGCAGCCCGGCCGCGGTCAGCTCGCGCAGCGTGCCGTAGCGCTTGTTTGCGCGCTGGTACGCCTCCTGGGCGAACATCAGCTGCGCCAGCGTGCCGACGGCCGGCCGCTCCGCCGGTGCGATCCGCCTCGGGAAACGCTCGCGCCGGGCGAAGCGCGTCGAGCCGATGCCGCTCGAACCGCCGGAGCGGAACTTCTGCGCGACCGCCTCGCCGGCGGCGCGCCCGTCCTGGCCCTGCGGCTCGTCGAGGAAGGCGTACTCGTCGGCCCCGCCGGAGAGCGGGACGGCGTCGGGTTCCGTGGCCGGCGGCTGCGCGCCGCCGGGAGGCACGGCGCTCACCGTCCGCGGGGAGGGGCGTGACGGGGACGGCGTCGCCTGCGAGCCGGCGGCGGCCGGGGTCGGGACGGAGCCCGGCGAGGGCGCGACCACGGTCGCGGCGGGCGACGGCTGCGTCGGCTCGGGTGTCGCCTCGGCGGGGCCCGGTGGCGGGGTGGCGGCATCCGTCCCGCCGTCGGGCAGCGGCGAGGCCGTCGCCACCGGGGGAGTGCCGCGCTGGCTGAGGAACCACCAGGCGCCACCACCGAGGACAGCCAGCAGCAGCACGGCGACCGCGCCGAGGCCGAGCACCAGCCCCACGCCGGCGCCGCTCTTGCCGGCACGTGGCTGAGCCGCCGGGCGGGACGCGGCGGCGGGCGCGGGAGTGGCCCGCGGCGGCAGCGGCGGCACGGTCGCCGCGGTGCGGGCAGCCGCGGCCGGCGTGACGATGGTCGGGGCGAGCGGCGCGCCGGGTTGCGTCGAGGAGGTGGCGGAGCCTCCACCGACCGTGGGCTGCGCCTCGAGCGTCATGTGCGCGGTCGGCGCCGATGCGATCGTCGGCGCGGCGTGGGCCGGCAGGTCGGGCGGCAGTGTCGGCGCGTCCGTCGCGCGCAGCGTCGGCACGAAGCCCGGCCGGGTGAGGGCCAGCAACTCGTCGGCCATCTCGCGGCCGGTCTGGTAGCGCCCCTCGGGCGCCTTGGCCAGCGCCTTGGCGATGATGCGGACCATCTCCTCGGGCACGTTCGGATCCAGCTCGCGCAGAGGCGGCGGTTCCTCGGTGATGATCTTGAAGAGCAGCGCCGTGATCGAGTCGCCGCGGAAGGCCTTCTTGCCGGCGAGCATCTCGTAGAGCACGCAGCCCGCGGAGAACAGGTCGCTGCGGCCGTCCAGCTTCTGGCCGCGCGCCTGCTCGGGGCTCATGTACGAGGGGGTGCCCAGCAGGCTGCCCGTCATGGTCAGGTGCTCGGCGGAGTCGCCCGGCTTGGCGATGCCGAAGTCGGTCACCTTCACCCGGTCGCCGGCCTCGATCATGATGTTGGCGGGCTTGATGTCGCGGTGGACGACGCCGTGCGCGTGGGCGTAGTCGAGCGCCTCGGCGACCTGCGCCCCGAGCGCCGCGGCCCGCTCGACCGACAGCCGGCCGTCGCTGGCGATGACGTGGTCGATCCCGATCCCGTCGATGAACTCCATCGCGATGTAGCTCAGCCCCTGCGACTCGCCGTAGTCGTGGATCGTCACGATCCCGGGGTGCTTCAGCTTCGCCGCCGTGCGGGCCTCGCGCTCGAAGCGGTCCACCATCTCCTTGAGGCCGGCCTGCGAGGCGGCCAGGCCCTCGAGCCGGATCGTCTTGATCGCCACCATCCGGTCGAGGCGGCTGTCCTTGGCCTTGTAGACGGTGCCGAAGGCGCCGGCGCCCAGCTTCTTGACGATCTGGTAGCGCCCGGCGATCTCCGAGGGCTCGGGTGCGGCGGGGTTGCTAGCGCTCACGTCCGTTCGTCCTCCGCGAAGACGGCTATCCCGGCGGCCAGCCGAGGGGGCGGCCGCCCAGGAGGTGAAGGTGGATGTGCTCGACGCTGTAGCCCGCGTCCTCGCCGCAGTTGAAGGCGAGGCGGAAGCCGCGCGCGCCGAGGCCGAGCTCGCGGGCCAGGTCGCGCGCCGTGCGCACCAGCTCGCCGACCAGGGCATCGTCGCCGGGCTCGAGCTCGAGCAGGCTCGTCACGTGCTTGCGCGGCACGACGAGCACGTGGACCGGCGCCTGCGGCGAGATGTCGTGGAAGGCCACCACGCGCTCGCCGCTGCGCACCGTGCGAGACGGGCGGCGTCCGTCGGCGATCTCGCAGAACAGGCAGGGCATCGGGGAGCACAGTGTACATCGGCGTGAGGCGGCCACGGGCGCTTTCTCCCGCGGCCCGGGCTCAGATGGGCAGCGGCAGCTGCGGGGCGCCGAGGCCGCGCAGCAGCTTGCGCGTGGCCGACGAGACGGCCAGCGAGCCGATCTCGGCGGGCGTCGCCCAGCGGAAGCGCTCCGGGTCGGCGGCCTCGCCGCCCGCGAGCCGGGCGTGGTAGCCCTCGAGCGTGATCCGCCGGTAGGTGATCGCGTGGCGGGCGCGCACCGCGAGCGCCCCGGGCACGACCCGCAGGCCGTGCCGCTGCGCCACCTCGGCCGCGAGGTCCTGCAGCCCGCGCGACTCGAGCGAGGTCTGGGGCAGCTCCCACATGCGGCCGAGCAGCCGTCCCTCGGGCCGGCGCACGAGCAGCACGCGGCCGGCGCGCTCGATCAGCGCGGCGGCGACCGTCACGTCCACGGGAGCCCGGCGGGACCGGCCCTCGGGCAGCTTCTCGACGAGCCCCTGCGCGTGCGCCTTGCACAGGCGGCGGGCCGGGCAGGCGTCGCAGGCCGGCTTCTTCGGCAGGCAGACCGTCGCGCCGAGCTCCATCACGGCCTGGTTCCAGTCGCCCGGCCGCTCGCGGTCCAGCAGCTCCTCGGCGCGGTTGTAGTACGGGCCGTCCTTGCGGTACTCGGTCCCGGACAGCGCCAGCAGGCGCGCGAGCACGCGGCGCAC
>JBGASI010000568.1:0-3187 GCA_044229815.1 Vicinamibacteria bacterium
AGCCAGGGCGGCGGCTTGACGCCGGTCGCAAGGCCCGCGAGGCTGGGTGTCGTGGACGAGAGCGACCTCGACGGGACGCGCGAGGCCGAGCAGCTGGCCTTCGAGCTGGGCGGGGACGTGGCGTTCCTGCGCGCGGCCCAGGGCGTCTACTTCGCGACCGGGGAGGACTCGTCCCCGGTCTCGCCGGTGCTCCGGCTGCTGCGCGGGATCTACGAGCTCGAGCCCCGCCGCGCGCCTTTCATCGCGCGGAACCGGATCTTCTCGACGCGGCGGGCTTCCGCCTCCTGCCGCGGCGCCACGCGCGTCGCCGCGCGGCACATGCGTGCCGCCGTGCGCGCCGTCGATCACGGGCTCGTCGCTCTCGCCGGTCGGCCGCGCATCGACGCGGGCAGCGCCGCACCACCACCCCGCTGCGCCGCGCCCGGCCTCGAGGCGTCCCTCGCCGCGATCGTGGACGGTGGGCCGGCGGAGCGCGACGACCACGGCTGGCTGGCGCTCGCCACGGACCTGGCGGCCGAGTTGCGCCGGCGAGCGGACGCGGCGGGGCCGCTCGAGCGCTGGGACAAGCCCGTGGCGGCGCTCCTGGTGGACGGGGACGGCGTGCGGCTCGGCTGGGCCACGAACACCGGCTCGCTGAACGTCACCTCTCACGCGGAGGTCAATCTCGTCCTCGGCTGGCTCCGCGCGTCGCGCCGTCGGCTCCCGCGCGGCGTCCGCGTCTACGTGGCTCTCAAGCCCTGCAAGATGTGCGCGGGCCTCCTCTGGGACGCGGCCGAGGACCCGTTCGGGCTCCAGGTCGTCTACGCCGAGGAGGACCCGGGCCGCAGCGCCCGCGAGACCGTGCTCGACGCGGGCTCGATGGCGCGTCGGCGCGTCGCCCCCGGCGAGGACGAGCTCCGGCGGGTCCTCCAGCGCCGGCTCTCCTAGCGGGCCGGCAGCCGCCTCTGGGCCGTCCAGGACGCGAGGTACAGCAGCGCCGTGAGCAGCAGGGGTCCGGAGATCGCGGCAATGACCGACCAGTGGAAGCGCCGCCCGGTCGTGGCCGCGTAGAGGACGGCCAGGCCCAGGCAGACCAGCGCGCCCAGCCAGCTCCGGCGCCACGCCAGCGCGACGAGGAGCAGCAGCAGGAGCGTCGGCAGCAGGTGCATGAACAGCGCGACCGCCGTCTGCCACAAGCCGAGGCGCGTGCCGAACACGTCGAGCGCGAACACGCTGAGGAACAGCGCGAAGGCGACGAGGAGCACCCGCGGGCTCCACTCGAGGATGGTGGACGTTCTCATCGATTCCCTCCCGCCCGGATGATCGGCGAGGGGCCGGCCCTTGCCCAGCGGCAGTGTGCGGCGGTCTCCTCCTTGTCGCGCGATGCCGCTCCTTGCCGCCCCGGCCCCGTCGTGTTACAGGGAGATGGCGTCCCGGGCGTCCCGGGCACGCGATCCGGCGGGCACGAGGCGGGCCCAGGGCGATGAGCACGAGCGGCGAACGGCGTCTCGACTCCTGGAAGGAGATCGCCGCCCACCTCAAGCGGGACGTGCGCACCGTCCAGCGCTGGGAGCGCAACGAGGGGCTGCCCGTGCACCGCAAGCTCCACGGCACGCTCGGGTCGGTGTTCGCGTTCGAGCACGAGCTCGACGCCTGGTGGAACCGGGACCGCGCCGCCATCCCGGCCGCCGCCGAAGCGTCGCCTGCCCGCTGGCGGCTGGCCGTGCTGCCGCTGCGCAACCTCAGCGGCGACCCCGCCCAGGACTACTTCGCCGAGGGCCTCACCGAGGAGTTGTCGGCGCAGCTGAGCCGGAGCGACCCGCAGCGGATCGCCGTGCTCGCGCGCCGCTCGGTCGGCCAGGTGATCGCCAGGGGCGAGGCATCATTGGCGGAGGAGCTGGGGGCGACCCACGTCCTCGACGGCAGCGTGCGTCGCTCGGGCGATCGCGTCCGGCTCTCGGTGCAGCTCTCGCACGCCCGGGACCACGACCACGTCTGGGCCCAGAGCTACGACCGCGACCTGCGCGAGATCCTCGCCGTCCAGGACGAGCTCGCGCGCGCGGTGGCGGCCGGGATCACCGCCACCGCGGGCGCGCCGTCGGGCGGCCGCTTCGCCGCGGTGGACCCCGAGGCCTACAGCGCGTGCCTGATGGGCCGGCAGCTGTGGAGCCGGCGCACGGTCGAGGGCGTGTCGCGCGCGGTCGCGCAGTTCGAGCGGGCCGCCGCGCTCTCGCCGGGCTACGCGCCGGCGCACGCCGGGCTCGCCGACTGCTACGCCGTGCTCGCGAACCCCGAGCTGGGCTGGCTGCCGCCCGTCGAGGCGATGCCCAGGGCCAAGGCCGCCGCCGAGCGGGCGCTGGCGCTCGACCCGGCCCAGGGCGAAGGCCACGCCTCGCTCGGCTTCGTCCGCTTCTGGTTCGACTGGGACGCGCCCGGCGCCGAGCAGGCCTTCACCCGCGCCCTGGCCCTGCACCCCGCGCACGCGAGCGCGCGCCAGTGGCACGCCGCGCTGCTCGCGACCGTGGGCCGCGTCGACGAGGCCCTGGCCGAGCTCGACCGCGCGCTCGAGCTCGACCCGCTGTCGAACGTGCTGCGGGTCCAGCGCTCGTCGATCCTGTATTTCGAGCGGGACTACGAGGGCTCGGCGCGGCAGGCCCGGGCCGCGCTGGCCCTCGACGAGCAGTTCGTGCTCGCCCATCTCGAGCTCGGCCGGGCGCTCGGCGCGCAGGGGCGGCACGACGAGGCGCTGGCCGTGCTGGGCAGCGCGCAGTCCCTCGCGCCGGAGATGCCCGCGACGACCATGGCGCTCGGCCGCGCCCACGCCGGCGCCGGCCACGCCACGCAGGCCCGGCAGGCGCTCGCCTCGCTCGCCGACCTCGGTCGCGAGCGCTACGTGCCCGCCTTCCACCGCGCGGCGGTCCACGCGGCCCTCGGCGAGGGCGACGAGACGCTCGCCGCGCTCGAGCGCGCGCGAGAGGAGCGCTGCGCCTACATGGTGCACCTCGCGAAGGAGCCGGCCGCCGACGGGCTCCGTTCCGACGCGCGCTTCCAGGCGCTGCTGCCGGCCCTTTCGCTCGCCTCGCGGGAGTGAGCCGCGCCTCACTCCCTCCGGAAGGACGCGTTCAGCTCGTCGGACGGCACGACCCGGCCGAGGGACGAGAACGTCCCCGACCCCGCGACCTCCCGGGCGGCCTCGAGGAAACCGGTC
>JBGASI010000043.1:0-14590 GCA_044229815.1 Vicinamibacteria bacterium
CGCGGCGGCCAACGGCCGGGAGGCCGAGCTCTCGCCCGCCGGCAGCCCGTGCAGCGTCCAGGTGATCCCGACGAACGAGGAACTGCTGATCGCGCGCGACACGTTCCGCATCGTGCGCGGCCTGCCGCTGGGATGAGGCGCGACCGAACGCGGCTCGCGCGACGCGGGCTCCTCGTGCTCGTGCTGGCCGTAGCCGGCGCGGTCGCCTGGAGCCTGCGCAAGCCGTCGACACGGCCGGCGGGGCCGCCGGCAAGCGGCCGGGAGAGCGCCGGCGCCGAGGGCACCACGGTGGTCGACGGCGCCCTCATGCGCTTCAAGGCGGGCGAGCAGAAGATCGAGGTGAAGTGGCGCGCGATGGCCGGCCGCGAGGGCTCGAAGATGCGGCTGCAGGGAGTGGAGGTGGGCCTGCCCTACGAGGCGGAGGGCAAGGCGCGCCGCGCCACGATCGTGGCCGACGAGTGCCTGTACGAGGCGCAGCCGCAGAAGGCGTCCTTCAAGGGCCACGTGCGCGTGCGCACGGACGACGGCCTGGAGCTGGACACCGAGAGCCTGGACTACTCGTCGGAAGACGGTGTGGCCGAGACCCCGGACCCGGTGGCCTTCCGGCGGCCGGGCGGCTCGGGCACTGCCGTGGGCATGGAGTACCGGCGCGGCTCGGGGCTCACCCTGCGCTCGGAGGTCCGGCTGCACCTCGAGGAGGAGGGCTCGCCGCCCACCGAGATCGAGGCAGGCAGCGCCCGGGCCTCGCGCGAGGAGCGGCAGGTGATGTTCGAGGGCGGGATCAGCGTCCACCAGGGCGCGCGCGAGCTGCGGGCGCAGCGCCTGCAGCTGAGCCTGACGGAGGACCTGCGAGCGATCGAGCGCGCCGCGGCGATCGAGGACGTGGACCTGCGGACAGGCACCGGCGCGAGCCTGCCGGGCGCGCCAGCGGACGAGGGCGGGGCGAAGCGGCTGCGCTGCCGGCGCCTCAACATCGTCTGGCGGACGAAGGGCGTGCTGCTCGAGGCGATCGCCGTCAACGCGGCGACGCTCGAGATCGAGCCCGGCCCCCGGGAGGCCCGCGAGCGCCGACGCGTCGCGGCGCCGCAGATCCGTTTCGACTTCGACGAGCTGGGCCGCCTGGCGTCGCTGCAGGGCCTGCCGGCGCGCCAGACCGACGACAAGGCCCCGCGCTTCACGGTGCTGACGGCGGAGCCGCTGCCGGCCGCCGGCGGGGCGGGGCGCCGCGTGCAGAGCGACAGCTTCCACGCGGGGCTCGACCCGGCGAGCGGCGCCCTGCGCACCGCTGTCTTCGCGGGCGCCGTGGCCTTCAGCGAGCCGGGGCGCAAGGCCTGGGCGGAGCGGGCGCTGTTCGAGGACGGGACCGGCCTGGTCACGCTCAGCGGCGGCGAGCCGCGCATCGTCGACGAGGAGCAGGGCAGCGAGCTGCGGGCGAAGGAGATCCGCCTCGGCACCCGGACGCGCAGCGCGACGGCCCGCGAGAACGTCCGGCACACGATCCGCGGCAAGGGACGCCCCGGCGCACTCGGCCCGCTCGCCGGCGAGGAGCCCACCGTGCTGCTGTGCCGCGACTTCGCCTACGACCCGGCCAGCCGGACGGCCAGCTACCGGGACAACGCGCTGCTGCGCTCGGGCAAGGACGAGATCCGGGCCCCGCTGATCGTGCTCGAGGACGCCGCCGACGGCCAGCGCAAGCTCAGCGCCAGCGGGGGCGTCAGCTCGACCCTGCACCCCAGGCCGGAGAAGGGATCCGCGAAGGTCCCGCAGGCCGTCGAGGCGCGCAGCCGGGAGATGCTCTACGAGGAGAAGGCGCGTCGCATCGTCTACACGGGCGACGTGGACATCCGCCAGGGCGACATCCAGACCCGCAGCCCGGAGGCGATCGTGCTGCTGACGGCGGACGGCGGCGCGATGGACCGGCTGCTGGCCGGCTCGCCGGTCGAGGTGCGGCAGGGAGAGCGGCGCGCCAGCGGAGAGCGGGGCACCTACACGCCCCGCGACGAGACGCTCGTCCTGGTGGGGGAGAAGGTCGTGCTGCAGGACCTCGACCGCCGGCTCGAGGGCCGCAGCCTCACCTTCCAGGTGGGCAGTGATAGGATCCGCGTCGACGGCCGGGAGGAAGTGCGCACGGAGGCCGTCTTCAAGCGAAAAGAGCTGAGGAAGCCTTGAGCGACCAGCAGCGACTCCTGCGGGCGGCCGCGCTGACCAAGTCGTACGGACGGCGCGTGGTGGTGCGCGACGTGGCGCTGGCGATCCGCCAGGGCGAGGTGGTGGGCCTGCTCGGGCCGAACGGGGCCGGCAAGACCACGACCTTCTACATGGTGGTCGGGCTGACGCGGCCCGACAGCGGCAACGTCTACCTCGGCGAAGAGGACATCACCGGCCTGCCGATGTACCAGCGCGCGCGCGCCGGGATCGGCTACCTGCCCCAGGAGGCGAGTGTCTTCCGCAAGCTGACCGCCGAGGAGAACGTGCTCGCGATCCTCGAGACGCGCGGGTTGGCGGGCTGGGAGCAGCGCTCGCTGGCGCGCGAGCTGCTCGAGGAGCTGGGCATCGAGGGCATGGCGCGCCAGCCGGCCTACACCCTCTCCGGCGGCGAGCGGCGCCGGCTCGAGATCTGCCGGGCGCTGGCGGCCCAGCCGTCGTTCATCCTGCTCGACGAGCCTTTCGCCGGCATCGACCCGATCGCCGTGATCGACATCCAGAAGATCATCGCCCACCTGCGCGACCGCGGGATCGGTATCCTGATCACCGATCACAACGTGCGCGAGACCTTGAAAATCACCGATCGCGCCTATATTCTCAGGGACGGCAATGTCTTCCGCTCCGGCACACCCGTCGAGCTGGCGTCCGACCCAGAGGTGCGGCGCGTTTACCTGGGTGAGGGGTTCCGCCTCGATGGCCGGGAGGCCTGAGGCGCGCTCCACCCGCGGAGAGTAGGACAACTTGGCTCTGCACCAGAAGCTCGGGCTGTCGGCCCGCCTCTCCCAGCGGCTGATCCTCACGCCGTCGCTCCAGCAGGCGATCAAGCTGCTGCCGCTGACGACCCTGGAGCTCGCCGAGGTGCTCGAGCAGGAGGTGATGGAAAACCCCCTGCTCGAGGAGGTCCCGGTCGAGGAGACGAAGACCGTCGAGGAAGTGGCCCTGCAGGAGCCGTCGGAGCGCGAGAAGCCCGACGACCCGCTGAAGGAGATCGAGGTCGAGCGCTTCTTCGAGGACTACTTCGAGGACGCCGCCGCCGACCGCCGCGTGCGGCCGGCCGAGGTGCCCGAGGTCCCGCCCATCGAGAACACGCTCACGGAGTCGCCCGACCTCTACGACCACCTGCTGTGGCAGCTGCGGATGACCACGAGCGACGACCTGATGATGGAGGTGGGCGAGGCCATCATCCAGAACCTCGACGAGGACGGCCTGCTGCGCGTCTCGCTCGAGGACGTGGCCGCCATGGGCCCGTGGCCCGCGGAGACGGTCGAGAAGGCGCTCGGCCTGGTGCAGACGCTCGACCCGCCCGGCGTCGCGGCGCGCACCCTCACCGAGTGCCTGCGCATCCAGCTCCGGCTGCTGGGGCTCGAGAACTCGCCGGCCGACGTCATGGTCCGCGACCACATGAAGCAGCTCCAGAGCCACCAGTACCCGGAGATCTCCCGGCAGATGGGGCTCACGGCGGACGAGGTCGCGCACCACCTCGAGATCATCCGCGCCCTCTCGCCGCGGCCCGGCAACCGCTACAGCCCGAACAAGTCGGCCTACATCCTGCCGGACGTGTTCGTGGTCAAGGAGGGCGAGGAGTACAAGATCGTCCTCAACGACGACGGCCTGCCGAAGCTGCGGATCAGCCCCACCTACCGCCGCATGCTCGACCACAAGGAGCCCGGCTCCGAGGAGACGCGGGCCTACGTGAAGGACAAGCTGCGCAGCGCGCTGTGGCTGCTGAAGAGCGTCGACCAGCGCCAGCGCACCATCTACAAGGTCGCCGAGTCGATCGTGCGGCACCAGCGCGCCTTCCTCGACCACGGCATCTCGCACCTGCGGCCGCTGGTGCTGCGCGACGTGGCGAGCGACATCGGCATGCACGAGTCGACCGTCTCGCGCGTGGTCGCCAACAAGTACATGCACACCCCGCGCGGCGTCTACGAGATGCGGTTCTTCTTCCACAGCGGCATCACGTCGTCGATGGGCGAGGCCGTCAGCTCGGTGACGATCAAGGACCGGATCCGGAAGATGATCGAGGAGGAGGATCCGTCGCGGCCGCTCTCCGACTCCAAGATCGCCGAGGTCCTGGAGGCCGAGGGGTTGCCGCTGGCCCGGCGTACCGTCGCCAAGTACCGCGAGGAGCTCCGGATCCCGCCCTCGAACCTGCGCAAGACGGTTCACTAGGGTCCCGCCTTCCTGCGGGAGGAGGACCGATGAAGATCGAGTTCACGGGTCGCCAGACGGAGATCTCCGACGAGCTGCGGCGACTGAGCGAGCGCAAGCTCGGCAAGCTCGGCAAGCTGCTGCCGTCGGTCACCCGGGCCCACGTCATCCTCTCGGCCGACAAGCGCCGCTGCGTGGCCGAGGTCAGCCTGCACTCCCGCCAGCTGGACCTGGCGGCCGTCGAGGTGAGCGGCGACTTCCGGCTGTCGATCGCGGGCGCCATCGAGACGCTGCAGCGGCAGGCGGAGCGCCAGCGCACGAAACGCCGGGTGCGCAAGGGAGCGCTCTCGCCGCGGCTCGCGGCGGTCTCTGCCGCCCCCGCGGACGCGGAGGCGCAAGCCGACGCCCCGCGCGTGATCCGCAGCCGGCGGGCGGCCGTGAAGCCGATGACGATCGAGGAGGCGGCGCTCGAGCTGGACGGCCGGCGCGACGGCGTCCTCGTCTACCGTGACGCCACGAGCGAGCGGGTGAGCGTCCTGTTCCGGCGCAAGGACGGCAACCTGGGCCTGATCGAGCCCGGGGCCTGATGGCGAAGCGCGTCGGCCGCTCGCCGCGCGCGGTCCCGGCCGCCCCGGCGGAGGGGCCGGGCGTCGGCGTCGCCGAACTGCTCGACGCGCCCGCGGAGCCGCTCAAGCTCGATCTGGTGGCCGGCCGCGCGGGCCTCGACAACCGCATCCACCTCGCGCGCGTGCAGCGGCCCGGCCTGGCGCTGACGGGCTACACCGACTACATCCGCTACGGCCGGGTGCAGATCCTCGGCAGCAGCGAGGCCGGCTACCTGCGCAAGCTGAAGCCGCGCAGCCGCGCGGCCATCCTGCAGCGGCTGTGCGAGTGCCGGATCTCCTGCTTCGTCGTGACGAAGGGCCTGCTGCCGCCCGCCGAGCTGCTGGCGGCGGCCGAGCGGGCGGGCATCCCGGTGCTGGCGACGCCCCTCGAGTCGACGATCTTCATCCAGCTGCTGGCCAGGTTCCTCGACGAGCGCCTGGCGACGAAGCTGCACCTGCACTCGGTGCTGCTCGACGTCTTCGGCCTCGGCGTGCTGATCCTCGGCGAGAGCGGGATCGGCAAGTCGGAGTGCGCGCTCGACCTGATCGACCGCGGTCACCGGCTGGTCGCCGACGACGTGGTCGAGATCAAGCGCATGGGCGAGATGCTGGTCGGCGACTCCCCGGACCTCACGCGCTACCACATGGAGCTGCGCGGGCTGGGCGTCCTCAACATCAAGGACCTCTACGGCGTGTCGTCGATCCGCCTGTCGAAGCGGGTCGAGCTGGTCGTCCAGCTCGAGCGCTGGGAGGCGGGGAAGGAGTACGACCGGCTCGGGCTGCGCGACGAGACCTTCCTGATCCTCGGCGTCGAGCTGCCCCTGGCGCGGATGCCCGTGGCGCCCGGGCGCAACATCGCCCTGCTGGTCGAGGTGGCCGCCCGCAACCAGCTGCTGCGCGAGGGCGGCTACGACGCCGCCCGGCGCTTCGTCGAGCGCGTGGACGCGATGGTGGCGCCTCAGGCGCCGGCCGGGCGGCGGGGAAAGCGGGGACGGGCGTGAGCCCGGCCCGGGCCCGGCGCGAGCAACCGCGCCTGCTGGTGATCAGCGGCCTGTCCGGGTCGGGCAAGACCCACGTCTCACGCGCGCTCGAGGACGCCGGCTGGTTCTGCGTCGACAACCTGCCGAGCGCGCTCGTGCCGTCGTTCGCACGGATGCTGGACGGCTCGCCGCAGCTTCGGCGCTCGGCGCTCGTGGTCGACGTGCGCGAGCGGGGCTTCCCGGAGGCGTTCCCGGCGGTCTACCGGGGCCTGCGGCACGGCGCGGACGTCGCGACCTCGCTGATCTTCCTCGAGGCGGACGAGCGCACGCTCGTGCGGCGCTTCAGCGAGACGCGGCGCCCGCACCCGATGGTGGCCAACGCGCCGGCGCTCGATGGCATCCGCGCGGAGCGCGAGACCCTGCGGCCGATCCGCAAGATGGCGGACGTCATCCTCGACACCTCGCGCTTCACCGTGCACGAGCTGCGTGACTACATCCGCGAGCGCTACGACGTGCGGGCCGAGGGCCAGCGCATGGTGGTTTCCGTGCTGTCCTTCGGCTTCAAGTACGGCCTGCCGCCCGAGGCCGACCTCGTCTTCGATCTGCGCTTCCTGCCGAACCCGAACTTCGTGAGCGAGCTGCGCAAGCTGACGGGCGCGGACCCGCGGGTCGTGCGCTACCTCGAGCGGCAGCCCGAGACGGGGGCTTTCCTGCGGCGCGTGCTGTCGCTCGTGCGCTTCGCGCTGCCGCGCCACGAGCGGGAGGGGCGCAGCTACCTGACGATCGCGGTGGGCTGCACGGGCGGCCGCCACCGCTCGGTGATGATGGCGAACGCGCTGGGCGCCGCGGTGACGCGGCTGGGCTACCCGGTGCGCGTGGACCACAGGGACGTGGGGCAGGGGTGAGATCATGATCGGCATCGTGGTCGTGACGCACGGCCGTGTGGCCGAGGAGCTGGTCAACGCGGCGCGCAACATCGTGGGCGAGGTCCCCGCGATCGCGGCGGTCTCGATCGGCTGGGGCGACGACTCCGCCGCGGCCAACGGCGCGATTGAGCGGGGCCTGCGCGAGGTGGGCGGCACGGCGCTGGTGCTGACCGACATGTTCGGCGGCACGCCGACGAACCTGAGCCTGCCCTTCCTGTCGGGAGACGTGGAGATCGTGACGGGGGTGAACCTGCCGATGCTGATCAAGGCGTGCGGCCTGCGCGATGGCAGCCTGGTGGAGGTGGCGCGCGCCGTGCGCGAGCAGGGCAAGGGCGCCATCTACGTGGCGAGCGAGGTTCTGGAGCGCAGGCAGGCGTGATCCGCCGCGAGCTGCAGATCCGCAACCGCCTGGGCCTGCACGCGCGCGCGGCGGCGCGCTTCGTCCACACGGCGAGCCGCTTCCGCTCGCGGGTCAGCGCGGGGCGCGACGGCCGGGTGATGGACGGCAAGTCGATCCTCGGCATCCTGCTGCTGGCCGCGTCGCAGGGCACCAGCATCGAGGTGACGGTCTCGGGACCGGACGAGAAGCAGGCGATGGCGGCGCTCGTGGAGCTGGTCGAGAGCGGCTTCGGGGAGGAGGCGTGATCGCCCTGAAGGGCACGGGCGTCTCGCCGGGCATCGCGGTCGGCAGCGCGCTCGTGATGGAGCGCGACGCGGCCCCGATCTTCCGGCTGTCGCTCGAGCCCGCCCGGGTCGAAGCCGAGGTGGCCCGCCTCGAGCTGGCGCTCGGGGCGTCGCGCGAGCAGCTGCGCGCCGTCAAGGACCGCCTCTCGCGCGAGGTGGGCGCGCCGCACGCCTACATCTTCGACGCGCACCTGCTGATGCTCGACGACCCGCTGCTGCGTGACCGCGCGGCGGCGATCGTGCGCGACGAGGCCGTCAACGCCGAGTGGGCCCTGCGCACGGTCTCGGAGAGCCTGCACCTCCTCTTCAGCCAGTTCAGCGACGCCTACCTGCGCGAGCGCAGCACCGATCTCGACGACGTGATCGGCCGGGTGCAGCTGAACCTGCGGGGGACCGCCGACGCCCCGTCGCTGCACCAGCTGCCCGGGCCGGTCGTCCTGGTCGCCGGCGACCTGACCCCCTCGGAGGCCGGCGAGCTCGACTGGGACCGCGTGCTCGCCATCGTCACCGACGTCGGCTCTTCGACCTACCACACCGCGATCATCGCCCGCTCGCTCGGCATCCCGGCGGTCGCGGGGCTGAAGGACGCGACCCAGCAGATCCCGGCGGGCAGCCTGCTGGTGGTCGACGGCACGCGCGGGGAGGTGGTGGTGAACCCCTCGGGCCCCGCCCTCGAGGGCTTCCAGGCGGCCCGGGAGCTGTATCGGCTGGAGGAAGACCGGCTGCGCGGCACGCGCTCGCTGCCCGCCTGCACCCTCGACGGGGTGGAGGTCCGGCTCGAGGCGAACGTCGAGTTCCCCGAGGAGGCGGCCACGGCGCAGCTCCATGGCGCGCAGGGCATCGGGCTCTTCCGGTCCGAGTACCTGCTCGGCCGCGGCCTGCGCTGGCCGAGCGAGGAGCACCAGCTCGACGTCTACCGGCGCCTCGTCGAGCAGATGCACCCGCACGCCGTCACCGTGCGCACCTGGGACGTCGGCCTGGAGGCGCTCGGCCCCTCCGGGCCCTCGAGCCCGAACCCGGCTCTGGGGGAGCGCGCCCTGCGCCTGCTGCGTCGTTCGCCGGAGCCGTTCCGCGTGCAGTTGCGGGCGCTGCTGCGGGCGGGGGCCCACGGCCCGGTGCGGATCATGTTCCCCTTCGTGAGCGGGACCGGCGACCTGCGCGTCGCGCTCGCCCTGCTCGAGCAGGCGCGCGCCGAGCTGCGCGCCGAGGGCCTCGAGTTCCGCGAGGACGTACCGGTCGGCGTGAACCTCGAGGTGCCGA
The DNA here is from genome assembly GCA_044229815.1 of Vicinamibacteria bacterium. Lineage (GTDB taxonomy): Bacteria > Acidobacteriota > Vicinamibacteria > Fen-336 > Fen-336 > DATBSL01. Next base: position 8,812 of record JBGASI010000043.1, read on the forward strand.
GCGCCGCCGTCGTGGCGGACCTGCTGGCGCCCGAGGTGGACTTCTTCAGCGTCGGCACGAACGACCTGATCCAGTACCTGCTGGCCGTCGATCGCACCGACCCGCGCGTCGCCGGGCTCTACCAGCCGCTCCACCCCGCGGTCCTGCGCACGCTCGCCCAGATCGCGCTGGCGGCGAACGCCCACCAGCGCCCGTTGTCGGTCTGCGGCGAGATGGCCGGGCACCCGATCGAGGCGGTGCTGCTGGTGGGGCTCGGCTTCCGCGAGCTGTCGATGGCGCCGTCGGCCATTCCGCGTGTCAAGGCCGCGCTGCGGGCGATCCGGGCCGACGCCGCGCGGTCCCTGGCGCTGCGCTGTCTGGCCCTGCCCACGAGCGAGGAGATCCTGGCGCTCGTGCGGCAGGAGCTGCCTCCGGGCGCGGTCGCGGCGGCGTAGCCGGGCGCGGCGGCGCGAGGCGCCAGCCGGGCCGGCCCGTCCGCGGCTCAGTAGCGCGCGACCTCCCGCAGGGCCTTCGCGAGCGTCGCCACCTGCGGCAGGATCGCGTCCTCGAGCGCGGGGCTGTAGCCGACGAAGGTGTCGAGCGCGGCCACGCGTCTCACCGGCGCGTCGAGGTGCTCGAACAGCTCGCCCGCGATGCGCGCCGCGATCTCGGCCCCGTAGCCCCAGGACTGGCAGTCCTCGTGCGCGACGATCACGCGCCCCGTCCGGCGGACGCTGGCCGCCACGGCCTCCCAGTCGTAGGGGCTGAGCGTGCGCAGGTCGAGCACCTCGGCCTCGATCCCCTCGGCGGCGACCTGCTTCGCGGCCACCAGCGAACGCTGGACGAGGGCCCCGAAGGTGACGATCGTCACGTCCCGGCCGGGCCGGGCCAGCGCGGCCTTGCCGAACGGGATCGTGTAGTCGGGGCCGGGGTAGCGGCCCTTGTTGTAGGTCTGCCGGTAGAGGTGCTTGTGCTCCAGGAAGAGCACCGGGTCGTCGCTGCGGATCGCGGTGCGCAGGAGGCCGTTGGCGTCCTCGGCGTTCGAGGGGATCACGACCCGCAGGCCCGGCACGTGGCTGAAGATCACCTCGCCGCACTGGCTGTGGTAGACGGCCCCGCCCTGCAGGTAGCCGCCGTAGGTCACGCGGATCACGACGGGGCACTTGAAGGCCCCGTTCGAGCGCCAGCGGATCAGCGCCAGCTCGTTGCGGATCTGCATGTACGCCGGCCAGATGTAGTCGAAGAACTGGATTTCGACCACCGGCTTGAGCCCGCGCGTCGCCATCCCGATCGCGCGGCCGACGATGTTCGCCTCGGCCAGCGGGGAGTTGAACACGCGCCGCGAGCCGTGGCGGCGCTGCAGGTTGTGGGTGACCTTGAAGACCCCGCCCTTGCCCTTGAGCGTCGAGAGGCCGCCCTCGCGTGAGCAGTCGGCCACGTCCTGCCCGAAGACGACGATACGGGGGTCGCGCGCCATCTCGTCGTGCAGGCAGGCGTTGAGCAGGTCGACCACCGTCTTCGGGTCGCCGGCCGAGACGGGCTCGCAGGCGAACGTCGGCGAGGTGGGATCGATCTCGCTCGAGTAGACGTGGGCCGTCGCCGTGCGCGGCTCCGGCACCGGGGCCGCCAGCGCCGCCTCGGCGGCCGCGTCGATCTCGCGGTCCACTTCCTCGCGCAGCGCGGCCAGCTTCGCGGGGTCGGCGACGCCGTCCTCCAGCAGCCTCGCGGCGAAGGCGACGAGCGGGTCGCGCCGCGCGTCTTCCTCGCGCTCGGCGGCGGCCCGGTACAGGGCCTCGTCGTCCGAGAGCGAGTGCGAGTAGGGACGGATCACGCTGGCGTGGACGAGCGCCGGGCCCTGGCGGGCGCGGCACCAGGCCGCGGCCTCGCCGAGCGCCTGCAGGCTCGCCAGCGGGTCGCAGCCGTCGACCTCGCGCACGAGCAGGTTCGGGAAGGCCCGCACCAGCTTCGAGATGCTCCCGCCGGCCGTCTGCACCTCGACGGGCACGGAGATGGCGTAGCCATTGTCCTCGATCAGGTAGAGGACCGGCAGCCTCAGGTTGCAGGCGGTGTTCAGGCTCTCCCAGAACTCGCCCTCGGACGTGGTGCCCTCGCCGGCCGAGCAGTAGACGAGCTCGTCGCTGGCGAAGCGCGGGCCGCCGGGGAGCGCCGGCTCCGCCGAGGCGAGGTAGAGGCCCGCCTCCGCGCAGCCCACCGCCTGGAGGAACTGGGTCCCGGTCGGCGACGAGCGGGTCACCACGTTCAGCTTCGAGTGGCCCCAGTGCGAGGGCATCTGGCGCCCGCCCGAGCTCGGATCGTCCTTGGAACCCACGGCCCCCAGCATCATCTCGTACGGCGTCATCCCGAGCTGGAGCAGCAGCGCGCGGTCGCGGTAGTAGGCGTAGAACCAGTCGTGCCCCGGCTTGAGCACCATGCCGGCGGCGACCAGCACGGCCTCGTGGCCCGCGCCGCTGATCTGGAAGAACACCCGGTTCTGGCGCTTGAGCTGGATCTCCTTGTCGTCGATGCGCCGCGACAGAAGCATGGTGCGGTACAGCGCGAGCAGGGTGTCGCCGTGCAGGCGCAGCCGGCGATCGAGTCCCCCTTGGGTCAATTCCTCTCCTCTGGCTGGATGCCCGCCCGCGCCCGGTGGACTGGCGAGATAGGAGGGATTCTAACCCACACGGGTCGCGGGTCCGCCTCAGGCGCGCAGCAGGTCGAGGAGGAAGCGCGGCCCGAGGGCGCTGCGCGCGGGCACGAAGTCGCCCGCGATGCCGACGAGGCGATCGGCCAGGTCCGGGCGGCGCGCCAGCCGCGCGGCGATCGCGTTGGCGACGGCGGGCCAGGCCACGGCCAGCTGCAGCAGGCGGTTGAAGCGGAACTTGTCGCGCGTGGCGGCGTGGCGTTCCCGGGCGTAGGCGGTCAGGGGCGGCAGGGGCTCCGGGCCCGGGCGCTCGCGTAACGCGCGGTCGATCGCGGCCGCCGCGAGCTCGGCGCCGCGCAGCGCCAGCGTGACGCCCTCTCCGGTGAAGGGGTCGAAGAAGCCGGCGGCGTCGCCGATCAGCACGGCCCCGGCGACCGTGACGCCACGGCAGGCGAGGGCGAGCGGGCCGATCGCCCGGGGCGGTTCGACCAGCCGGGCGGCCGCGAGGCGCTCGGCGACCCGGGGCCAGCGCGCCCGCAGCGAGGCACGGTAGAAGCCTTCCAGGTCACCGGCCGCCGGCGCCATGAGCGCGGCCGGCAGGACGAAGGTGACGTTCGCAGTGCTGGCGGACAGCGGGGCGATCCCGCAGTACGCCCCCGCCGCGACGTGCATCTCGCCCATCTCGCACAGCTCCTCCATGCCCTCCCAGTGGCCGCGCACGGCGAAGCGCCGCAGTCTCGCGTCCTCGCGCAGCAGGCCGAGCTGCCGCGCCACGATGCTGCGTCGCCCGTCCGCGCCCACCACGACCCTGGCGCGGATCGCCTCGGCGTCCGGTCCGGCCACGACGCCCGTCACGCCCCGCCCGGCGCGCAGGAGACCCGTCACAGGCCTTTCCTCCCGCACCTCGGCGCCGGCTTCGCGCGCCGTCTCGAGGAGGGCCGCGTCGAGCCGCGGTCGCGCGAGGGCGAAGCCCGGCCGTGCGCGGCCCCGGTAGAGGCCGCTGAACGCCGTGCCGGCCGGCGAGGCGAGGCGCCTGCCGCGTAGCGGCATCGGCCGCAGGGCCGCGACGCGGGGCGAGGCGCCCATGGCGTCGAGCAGCCTCCAGGCTTCCGGCGAGACGCCTTCTCCGCAGATCTTGTCGCGCGGGTGGCGTGCCGCCTCGAGCAGCAGCACGTCGTGACCGGAGCGGGCGAGCAGGCAGGCGACGGCGGCGCCGGCCGGCCCGCCGCCCACCACGACCACCTCGCGCGGCGAGGCGCTCACGCCGCGGCCGGTCTCGTGCAGACCGCGAGCAGGCGGTAGGGAAAGTGGCGGCTCATCCGCGGGGCCGGCAGGCCCGCGCTCGCGAACGCGGCCCGCAGCTCGGCCTCCGTGAAGCCCCGGCGGATGGAGACGAGCCCGTCCTCGACGCTCACGCGGCTGCGGAAGAGCAGCGGGAACGAGGCGCGCCCGAACAGGTAGGGAACGGACGCGCGGCGCAGGTCGCTCACGACCAGGGCGCGGCGCGCGACGCGGAAGAGCCCCGCGAGCACGCCAGGCAGCTCGTCGGCGTCGAAGTGGTGGAGGAAGAGCGACGCGGTCACCACGTCGAAGGAGCCGGCGGGGAAGGGCAGCGCCCGGGCGTCCGCCACCACACGGCGCGCCCCGGGAGGGGCGTAGCGGAAGTGCAGGGACTTGATGTCGAGGCCCACGGCGAAGAGCGCCCCGTCTTGCAGGGTGAGCAGGTCGGCCAGCAGGTCCCCTGAGGCCGAGCCCACGTCGAGGACGCGAGCGCCCGGCGGCAGGTGCGGCCGAACCGCCTCGCGCACGCTGCGCCGGTTCCCGAGCCAGCGGTTCACGAAGCGCAGGTCGCGCAGGCTGCGCAGGGCCTCGGCCTCCGGCACGCCCTGGTCGAGCTGCTCCGGCTCTTTCGACCGGTAGCGCAGGCCGGCGAGCGTCACAGGAACTCGAGCAGCGCCAGCTCGGCCGAGAAGCCCGGGCCGAAGGCCCCGAGCAGGCCCAGCGCGCCGGCGGCGGGCCGCTGGCGACGCAGGATCTCGTCGAGCACGAAGAGCACCGTCACGGAGCTCATGTTGCCGTGCTGCGCCAGCACGGCCTCCGTGGACGCAAGATCGCCCGGGCCGAGCCCGAGCTGCTCGGCCATCACCTCGATCACGCGCCGGCCCCCGGGGTGCAGGACGAAGCGCTCGATCTGCGAGCGCAGGACTCCTAGCGGGCGAAGGAAGGCGTCGATCGCCGGCGCCACCTCGCGCCGCACGAAGGGCGCGAGGGCCTTGTCGAGCAGGATCTGCAGTCCCTGGTTGCGCAGCTCGAACCCCATCAGGTGCGTGGAGCCGGGGAAGAAGAAACTGCCGGTCTCGCGCACGCGCAAGAGCCCCGCGGCGGCGCGCGGGTGGCAGTGCCCGACAAGAACGGCCGCCGCGGCGCCGTCGCCGAAGATCGCGGTCGAGACGACGTTGGTGGCCGAGCGGTCCCACGGCTGGAAGGTGAGGCTCGACAGCTCCACCGCCAGCACCAGGGCCGTGCGGTCGGGATGCGCGGCGAGGTGGTCGCGGGCGCGGGCGAGCCCGACGACGCCGCCGGCGCAGCCCGACTCCGTGATCGGCAGGCGGCCGAGCCGGGGGCCCATGCCGAGGGCGTTCGCGACGTGCGCGTCGACGGCCGGGATCATGAAGCCGGTGCAGGACACGCTGACGAAGAAGTCGACCTCGCCCGGCTCGAGGCCCGCCGAGCCGAGCGCCCGGCGCGTGACGTCCGTGCCGGCCCGGATGGCGATCTCCCGGTAGAGCCGGTTCTGGGTCTCGAAGTCGCCCGGGTGGAAGACCTGCTCGATGGGGACGACGCTCGCGCGGCTGTGGACACCCGCGCTCGCGTAGACCGACAGCAGGCGCGCCGAGGCGCCGCCCGGCTCTTCCGCCAGCCAGCCGCGTACCCGCTCCGTCACGGCCGCCTGGTCGTAGCGGTGAGGCGGGATGTAGCGCTCGATCGACAGCAGGGTAGCCATCTCAGGTGCGGAAGAGGGGGCGGCCTCGCTGCGCGGCCCCCTCTTCCCGGGACCCGGGATGGGACGTCAGGCGCTTTGCCTTCCTAGAACGGGACGTCGTCGTCGGAGGCCTGGAAGTCGTCGGCCGGCGGCTCGGGCGCCGCCCCACCACCACC
>JBGASI010000569.1:0-3186 GCA_044229815.1 Vicinamibacteria bacterium
GCGCCCGTCTTCAGGTTCCGGATGAGCGCGCCCGTCACGCCCTCGCCCGGCCCGCCGAGGATCCGCTCGACGGCGCTGTCGAGCCGCCACTCGATCTTCGGGTTGCCCTTCGCCCGCGTCTGCATCACCTTGCTCGCCCGCAGCTCGGCCCGGCGGTGAACGATCGTGACCTTCGCGGCGAACTTCGTCAGGAAGCTCGCCTCCTCCATCGCGGTGTCGCCGCCGCCGACCACGAGCACGTGCTTGCCCTTGTAGAAGAAGCCGTCGCAGGTCGCGCAGGCCGAGACGCCGCCGATCTTCGTGCGGAAGTCGAGCTCCTCGGGCAGGTTCAGCCAGCGGGCCCGCGCGCCGGTGGCGACGATGATCGTGTCCGCCGTGAGCGCGCCCTCGGCGAGCGTCAGCCGGAAGGGGCGCTCGCCGAGCGAGAGCGACTTCACCTCGCCGGTGGCGAATTCCGTCGCGAAGCGCTCGGCCTGCTTGCGCATGCGGTCCATCAGCTCCGGGCCCAGGATGCCCTCGGGGAAGCCGGGGAAGTTGTCGACCTCGGTCGTGAGCATCAGCTGCCCGCCGGGCACGTCGGTGGGGTCGTCGCCGCCGCCGCCCTCGATCACCAGCGGCTGCAGCTCGGCCCGGGCCGCGTAGACGGCCGCCGTGAGGCCGGCCGGCCCGGAGCCGAGAATGACGACCTTGTAGTGACTCCTGCTGGGCATGGCGTTGGGCTCCAAGGGATGGCTGCGCGGAGCCAGTATAATCCCCGGTGTGACCGACACGCTCTCGATCGACGCGCTGCTCGCGACGCTCAGCTCCACCGAGGTCGGCAGCCTGGACTCCATCGCCGAGCGCATGCGCCAGGTCCGGCGCGGGCTCGAGGCGCTGGACCGCCCGGATCTGGCCTCGGCCGTGGACGGCGCCCTCGCGGCCCTCGGCCGCGGGGACGTCGCCGAGTTCAAGCGGAGCCGGGCGTTTCTCCAGAGCAAGATCGGTCACCTCCGCTAGCCGTCGGGCAGCTGCTAACCTGAGTCCTTCTCCCGGGCGGCTGCGTCCCAGGGATGGAGGAGCACGCGCAAGAGATGGGAGCCATGGCACGAGCCGAGGTCGACGTCGCGAAGCTGAACGAGGCCGTCCGCGAGGAGGCGCTCGTCGTCCAACAGGCCGTCGACGAGGTCCGCAAGGTCATCGTCGGCCAGCGGAGCCTGGTCGACCGGATGATGATCGCGCTGCTGTGCCGGGGCCACCTGCTGGTCGAGGGGGTGCCCGGCCTCGCCAAGACGATGGCGGTCAAGACGCTCGGGCAGGTGCTGGAACTGCGCTTCGCGCGCATCCAGTTCACGCCCGACCTGCTCCCGGCCGACCTCGTCGGCACGCTCGTCTACCAGCAGAAGTCGGGCGAGTTCGTGGCCCGCAAGGGGCCGGTCTTCACGAACCTGCTGCTGGCCGACGAGATCAACCGCGCCCCCGCCAAGGTGCAGTCGGCGCTCCTCGAGTCGATGCAGGAGCGGCAGGTCACGCTCGGCGACGCGACGCACCCCCTGCCGGACCCCTTCCTGGTGTTCGCCACCCAGAACCCGATCGAGCAGGAGGGCACCTACCCCCTGCCGGAGGCGCAGGTCGACCGCTTCCTGCTCAAGGCGAAGGTCGACTACCCCTCGAAGGCCGAGGAGCGGCAGATCCTGGACCGGATGATCTCGGGCGAGGCGCCCTCGGTCTCGCGCGTCCTCTCGGGCGACGCGGTGCGCCGGCTGGCCGCGCGCGTGCGCGAGGTCTACCTGGACGAGCGCCTGCGCGACTACATGGTCGCGCTGGTGGCGGCCACGCGCGCCCCGCGCGAGGTGGGCCTCGCGGAGCTGGTGCCGCTGATCGCCTACGGCGCCTCGCCCCGCGCGACACTCGCCTTCTCGGAGGCCTCGCGCGCCGTGGCCTTCCTGCGCGGCCGCGGCTACGTGGTGCCCGAGGACGTGAAGGAGATCGCGAAGGACGTGCTGCGCCACCGCGTGCTGCTGACCTACGAGGCCGAGGCCGAGAACGTCACCAGCGACACGGTCGTCGAGCGGATCCTGGAGAGAGTGGAAGTCCCGTGAGCCTGCAGCCGACCCGGGGGGTCTGGGAGGTGCGTGGCGCCCCCCAGGACAGGATCGCCAGATACAGCCTGGCCGTGGTGCGTTCCTGTCCCCCGGATCCCTCGCTCTCGCCGAGCCGTGCCGGCCAGCCCCGAAGATGCTGACCCGAGAGACGCTGCGCAAGATCCGCCGCATCCAGATCCGGACCCGGGTCATCCTCGAGTCCGGCATCGGCGGGGCCTACCACGCGGTCTTCAAGGGCCGCGGGATGGAGTTCGCGGAGGTGCGCGAGTACGCCCCGGGCGACGAGGTGCGCACGATCGACTGGAACGTCACCGCGCGCATGGGCGCTCCCTACGTGAAGAAGTTCGTCGAGGAGCGCGACCTCACGCTGCTGCTGGTCGTCGACGTCTCGGGCTCGCAGGAGTTCGGCTCGCAGTACCTGGTGAAGCGCGACTACGCCGCCGAGCTGGCGGCCGTGCTCGCCTTCTCGGCCGTGGCGAACCACGACCGCGTCGGGGCCGTCGCCTTCTCCGACCGCGTCGAGGGTTACGTGCCGCCCGGCCGCGGCCGGGACCACGCCCTGCGCATCGTGCGCGACCTGCTCGCCAAGGAGCCGGCGGGGCGCGGGACGGACATCGCCGGCGCGCTGCGCTTCGCCTCGCGCGTGCTGCGCCGGCGCGGGATCGTGGCCGTCATCTCCGACTTCCAGGCCGAAGGCTGGGAGCGGGCGCTCGGCGTGCTGCGCCGCCGCCACGACGTGGTGGCCCTGCACCTGCGCGACCCGCGCGAGCAGGAGCTGCCGCAGGGCGGGCTCGTGGCCTTCAGCGACCCCGAGACGGGCGGGCGCTTCGTCGCCGACACCTCGCGGCCGGAAGTGCGCCGCGCGCTGCGCGCGCCGGCCTTCGCCACCGCCCAGGCCGTCTTCCGCAAGACCCGCGTCGACGCGCTGGCCCTGAGCACCGGCGAGTCGTACGAGCGACCGCTGTCGGCCTTCTTCGAGGCCCGCGAGCGGAGGCGCTGAGGTGGGCCCGCTCATCCCGTTCCTGCTCGCCGCGGCGCTTCAGGCGACGCCGGCGCCGGCGGCGCCCGTCAGCGTCAGCTTGACCCCGAGCCGCGGCGAGGTCAC
>JBGASI010000570.1:0-3185 GCA_044229815.1 Vicinamibacteria bacterium
GCCGTCGACCACGTCGAGACCCACCGCGTCCCAGACCTCGTAGCGCGGGTAGCCGAGGACGGCGTCCTGCGCGTCCTTGCGCAGCGCCGGGTCGGGCCGCCGCTCGGGCTCCACGCGCACGTCGTTCACGACCTGCCGCGTCTCCTGGTGCGCCGCCCGCTCGGCGCGACGGGCGTCCTCGAGACGCACGGCGAGGCCGCTCAGATGCGCGACACCGCCCGCGACCTCGACGCGGACGTCGGCGCTCGCGTCGAGATGCGCGCGCGCCAGCCGCGCCTCGATCCGCTCGCGGACCTCGTCGTCGCTGGCGGCCAAGGCGGGACCCGCCGCCAGCGCCAGCAGCGCCACGAACCCGAACCGTCCCATGCCCTTTGTCATCACTCGCCCTCCTTCATCCATCCTCGTACGAGAGAACGAAACGCCCGAATGAAGGTTTCCCCAACCGGGTAAAACGGCGTCACCGGCGGTTCCCGCGTGCGGCTGGCAGCCCACGGCGGCCTCTGCTAGACTTCTGGTTTCGTCCGGAGCGCGGACGCCCGGACGGGCACAAGAGAATCGAGGGTCGACGCCGGCCATGGCTATCCTTTACTACCTGATCGTTCTCCTGCACGTCATCGCGTGCCTCTTCCTCATCGCGGTCGTGCTGCTCCAGCAGGGCAAGGGACAGGACCTCGCCAGCGCCTTCGGCGGCGGCGGCACGCAGACGGCCTTCGGCCCCCGCGGCTCGGCGACCGTGCTGTCGCGGGCCACGACGATCCTCGCCGGCGTCTTCATGGTGACGAGCCTCGGCCTGTCGCTGGTCAAGCCGCGCTCGAGCGGGATCCTCGACCAGGTGCCGGCCGTGGCAGCAACGCCGACCCCGGCTCCCGCCAGCGCGGCGACGGCGCCCCCGGTCGCCCCGGCCCTGCCCGCCGAGGCGCCTGCCGGCACGCCGGCGCCCTCGCCCGCCAAGTAGTCCTCCCCAGCCGCGCCGGGCGCCGCGGGCCTAGCTGGCCGTGATGCGCTTCGACGTGCCGTGGCAGGAGTTGCAGGCCCCGCTGGTGATCGCGGCCTGCATCGCGCTTCGCGCCCCGCTCGCCCCCGCGACGTCCACGTAGAGCCCCGCCCCGAGGCCGGCGGCCTGCGAGGTCCGGAAGCTCCTAGGGCTGTCCGCCGACGCCCGGCGCCGGGCCCGTGTCCGGCAGCGGCATGGACAGCGCGGGCACGACCTTGAAGGGCTCCCGCATCTCGACGCTACGACCGGCCACCTCGTCGCGGAAGGTCATGAAGATCTCGTAGTCGCCGGGCGCGAAGTCGGTGAGCCGGAACCCGAACAGCCGGCTCAGCTGGCCGAGCGAGGTCGGCCGGATCGGGGTCGGCGCGGCGCTGGTGACGACGGTGCCGTCGGGCTTGCGCACGATGTAGCCCTGCGACACGACCGGCATGCCGGTCTTGTCGTCCTTCTTCGCGTTGTAGACCTCGACCTGGCAGAACAGGTCGACGCCCGAGGGGAACTCGCGCCGGGCCAGCGACAGCAGCGGGCCGCCGGGCAGGCCCTCGCTCGGGGCCTTGGCCTGGCGCGTGTCGCTCAGCACCGGGGTGGAGACGCGGAACTGGTCGAGCGCCGGCACCTCGAAGTCGTGCATCACCGTGCCGATCCGCTTCGAGCGGCCGTCGCGCACGACGATCTTCGCCTGGTAGTCGCCGGGCTTGAGCTCGAAGTCGCGCACGATCGGGAACCACAGGTGGTTGAAGCGGTCCCGCGTCGGCGGCTGCAGCTTCAGGTTGACGGCCTGGTCGTAGCGGAAGAACTCGCCGGTCTCGCGGTGGGCCACCACGAGCAGGAACTGCAGCTCCCCGAGGCTGCGGCCCTCCTTCTCCTCGAACTCGATCTCCCGGATGTCGACCTCGGTGGTGACGAGCACCGCGGCCTTGCCGAGCATCTTCTCGTCGCCGAGGTAGTGGGTCATCCGCAGCGGGATGCCCTCCACCGCCCACGGCGAGTCGAGAGCGCTCTGCACGACGGGGTCCACGCCCTTCTTCGGCGCCAGCGCCGACTTGGCGGCGTCGCTCGGCGCGAAGTAGCCCTTGCGCGCGCGGATCTGCAGGCCCTTGCCGTTCGCCAGCTTGACCTGGATCTTGCGGAACTTGCCGTCGCGCGCCGTGTTGCTGGAGATGTAGCCGAGCAGGTAGTAGGCCTGCGTCTCCTTGGCGATCCGCTGGATCCCGCCCTTGAGGTCGTTCGTGTTGCGCACCGTGAAGCCGCCGCTCTCGCTCGCCAGCATCTCGGCGCCGGCCACCGCGTCCATCGTCTCGGCGAAGGCGAAGCCGACGTCCTGGTCGGGCAGGGCGGGGCCGAACTGGGCCGTCATCTCGACCGGCATGCCCTCGAGCCCGCGCGCGTTGACGAAGTAGAGCGCCGCGTTGGCGCGCCGCGAGGCCTGGTTGACGCGCTTGAACTCGTCGATGTTGATGTCGTGGATGAAGCCCTCGGAGACGAGGATCACCGACTTGCGGCCGCGGGCGCCGACGAGCCCGTTGATGGCGCGCTCGACGACGTCGAGCGTCGTGCGGACGCGGGTGGCGGCCATGTAGTAGACCTCGGAGGCCCGCCCGGTCACGAAGGGATCCTCGACGGTTCCCGCCCGGCCCGTGTTGTCGCTCTGCTGGCGCTGCGAGACGGTCGACACCCCGTACTGCTCCCAGCGCCGCAGCACCCGCTCGACCACCAGCGGGTCGCGGTAGATGTGGATCCGCATCGCCTCGAAGTCCGACATGCGCTCCTGGGAGAGGTCGGGGATGTAGCGGCCGTCGAGCCGCCGCACCATGTCGATCAGCTTCTGGCGCCCCGACTCCATGCGCGCGGTCCACCAGGTGCCGCCCGCCGTCGAGATCAGCGACACGCGATCGCCCTCGCGCGTGCCCGTCTCGAGGAAGCTCGAGACCGCGGCCTTGGCCTGGTTGGCGCGCGACGGGGTCAGGTGCGTGTCGTCGAAGATGATGACGAAGGTGCGGCCGCGCTGCTCGTCCTTGTCGGTGTTGACGGAGACCCGCGGCGCGGGGGGCGGCGCGGCGGAGGGCTGGTCGGGCAGCTGGACCGCCTCGAAGGTGACGATCGTCTGCGGGACCCCGTCCTCGGTGACGCTCAGCGCCTCGCGCCCGATGTCCTTGATCGGCTCGCCCTTCTTGTCGGTCACCACCACGTC
>JBGASI010000044.1:0-14581 GCA_044229815.1 Vicinamibacteria bacterium
GCGCGATCGCCCACGGGTTGAAGAGGAACGCCCCGAAGTCGGCGAGCCGGATCGTCCCGTCGGCGTCCACGACGTGCCCGGCGGGTCGCTGCAGGAACGCGTTCGTCGTCACGATGAAGTAGCCCGACAGCCAGCTGCCGGCGAACAGCGCGAGCGACGACAGCCAGTGGCCGACGCGGCCGACGCGGCGCTCGCCCCACACGAGCACGGCGAGGAAGCTCGACTCGAGGAAGAACGCGAACAGGCCTTCCATGCCGAGCGTGTGGCCGATCACGTTGCCCGCCGCGCGCGAGAACGCCGCCCAGTTCGTGCCGAACTGGAACTCCATCGGGATCCCGGTCACGACGCCGACCGCGAAGTTGATGCCGAAGATCCGGATCCAGAAGCGCGCGGCCCTCTCCCAGCCCTCGTCACCCGTGCGCAGGGCGATCGTCTTCATGACGACGATCAGCAGCGCCAGCCCCATGGTGAGCTGGGGGAACAGGTAGTGGTAGAGGATCGTGAACGCGAACTGCAGCCGGTGCCAGAGAAGCGCGTCGCTCATCAGGAGGGGAGCGAGGCCAGCTTCAGGCCCTCGACGCGCTCGAAGTGCTTCCGGTTGCGCGTCAGGAGGATGGCATCGTGCGTCAGGACGATCCCGGCGATGAGACTGTCGGCCATCCCGATCGCCGCGCCCCGACCCTTGAGGGCCCGCCTCACCGCGGCCGCGCGGTCGGCGGACTCGCGCTCGAGCGGCAGGGTGGGAATCGCATCGAGCAGGCGGCGCACGAGGCCCTCCGCGGTGCGATCGCGGGCTCCCGCGAGCAGCTCGAAGCGCGACACCGCGGTGGTGCTGAACGAGTCCGTCCCCAGCTCGATCTCGACGCGTGTCGCGGCGGGGTCACGCCCTGCCAGGAAGTCGATCAGCACGTCGCTGTCCGCGACGATCATCGCCAGTCCTCGCGGATCATCCGCACGCGCTGCGCGAGATCCCCCGCGCCGGCCTCGTCCAGTGTCCCCCGGAGGCGTCGGGCGCTCTCTCGATCGTCACCGGCGCCCTGGCTTTCGAAGTAGCTGTCGAGCGCCTCGGCGATGAACCGCGAGAAGCCCTTCTCGCCCCTCTCCGCGGCCAGGCGGAGGAGTCGTGCCCGGTGAGCCTCACTCAACTCGACCGTCGTTCTCATTGGGATCATGCTGACATGCACGTGCATGCATGTCAATGCCGCACGCCGAGCTCAGTCCGGGATGAAGCCGGAGACCTGGCTGTTCCAGAGGTTGGCGTAGACGCCGCCCCGCCGCACCAGCTCCTCGTGCCGGCCGTCCTCGACGATGCGGCCCTCCTCGAGCACCACGATGCGGTCCATCGCGCGCAGGGTCGAGAGGCGGTGGGCGATCGCGATCACCGTCCTGTCGCGCATCAGGCCGACGAGGGCGGCCTGGATGGCCGCCTCGCTCTCGCTGTCGAGGGCGCTCGTGGCCTCGTCGAGCAGCAGGATGGGCGCCCGCCGCAGCAGGGCGCGGGCGATCGAGATCCGCTGGCGCTGGCCGCCCGAGAGCTTGACCCCGCGCTCGCCGACGCGCGTCTGGTACTTCTCCGGCAGCAGCTCGATGAAGCCGTCGGCCTGGGCGAGCCGCGCCGCTTCCATCACCTCCTCGTCGCTGGCCGCGAGCCGGCCGTAGCGGATGTTGTCGAGGATCGTGCGGTGGAAGAGCGACGTCGTCTGCGGCACGAGCGCCACCGTGCGGCGCAGCGACTCGAGGGTGATCCCGCCGAGCGGCTGGCCGTCGATGCGGATCTCGCCTCCCTGCAGCTCGAACTGGCGCAGCAGCAGCGCGACCAGCGTCGACTTGCCGGCGCCGCTGTGGCCGACCAGGCCGACCTTCTCGCCGCCGGCGATCTCGAGCCTGAAGTCGCCGGCGAACACCGGCTTCTCGCGGTAGGAGAAGGCCAGCCGGTCGAACTCGATCCGCGCGGCGCCGACCACGAGCGGCACCGCCCCTTCTCGGTCCACGATCTCGTGCGGCTCGAGCAGCTCCGAGAGGCCCTCTCCCACCCGGCCGTAGTCGCTCACCGCCCGGGTCAGGTGCTGGCCGAGGAAGAACATGCGCTGCTCGAGGGCCAGCACCACCGTGATCACCATGACGAGCGAGCCCACGCTGACCGTGCCGCTGCCGATCAGGCGGATGCCGACCGTGAGCATCGACAGGATGAAGCCGGCCAGCAGCACGCCGTTCGTCACCAGCACCCACTCCGACCACCACCACTCGCGCAGGTGCGAGACCTGCTGCAGCCCGACGTACTCGCCGATGTGGCCCTTCTCGTACTCGACCTCGCCCGAGGCACGCACGGAGTCGATGTTGGAGGTGCTGTCCACCATCTGCCCGCGCAGCTGCGAGGAGGCCTCTGCGTAGCGGAAGCTGAGCCGGTGGAGGCGCGACACGAAGAAGACGTTGGTCGGGACGTAGACGGCCATCCAGGCGACCAGCACCAGCGCGAAGTAGGGGTGGGCGAGGTAGGTCAGGTTGAGGTCGGCCAGGAGCCCGATGATCCAGGGGAAGAACTGCCAGAGCCACTGCGCGAGCAGCTGCTCGGTGCCGTTCGCCGCGTTCGCGATCTTGTTGACGAGCGCGCCCGCGTAGCGGTCGGCGAAGTAGGTGGCGGAGTGCTCGGAGAGGTGGGAGAAGAGGCGCCGGTTGACCTCGGCCACCACCCCCGTGATCCAGCGCATGCCGCAGAAGCCGCTGGTGCGCCAGACCGCCTCGTTGGCCAGGTAGACGGCGGGGAAGAGCAGGGCCCAGCGCCAGACCTCGTCGACGCCGGCCCGGCCCTGGCCGAAGGCGATCGCGGCGTCCGTCAGCAGCTTCATGATGTAGGTCATGAGCCGGGAGGCGGCGGTGGCGACCAGCACGGCCGTCATGGCGCCTGCGGCCCAGCGCGCGAAGGGCCGGCTCATGAGCAGCGCGAAGGGGAGAGGCCGTGCGGGGATTGCGGCCGTGGGGGCGGGCGGGTGCACTCTCGAGCGATTTTCGCACCCTGGCCGCCCCGCGGCCAGCGGCGGGCGTCAGCGTGCCTTCGCGTCGCCTCGCAAGCTCGCGCGCCAGTCGAGGATGACGGTGGCCGGGTGGGGCGTCGGGTCGCCGGTCGACACGATCGCGACGAAGCGCTGTCCGTCCGGCGTCGCCGCGTAGTTGCGATATCTGTTGGGGCCGGCGCCGGAACCGGCGATCGTGAACAGCGCGCGCGGCACGCCGGCGAGGCGATCGCCCTCGCCATGGAACTCGGCCGCCATCAGCGCGCCGCGGTTCACGAAGAACAGCTCCGCGCCGTCGCGCCGCCACTGCGGCCACTCGCCCCCGCCCTCCGACACGCGCACGGGACCGCCCACGAGCTTCGTGCCGAGCACGCGCTGGACGTACACCTCCTCCTCGCCCGTCGCCTCGGCGACGAAGGCCAGGAAGCGGCCGTCCGGCGAGAGCTGGCCTGCCGAAGCGCCCAGTCCCGGCTCGGTCAGGCGGACGGGGTCGCCCTTCCCATCCGTTGGTACCGCCCACAGGTTCGATCCGGTGGTGCCGTCGTCGGAGTGGTACAAGATGGCGCGTCCGTCGGGCGACCAGTCGGCGGGGCCGCCGCCCCTGCCCCACGTCCGGACCAACCG
Source organism: Vicinamibacteria bacterium (assembly GCA_044229815.1). GTDB lineage: Bacteria > Acidobacteriota > Vicinamibacteria > Fen-336 > Fen-336 > DATBSL01. The sequence continues at coordinate 3,636 of JBGASI010000044.1, forward strand.
GGCCGGCTCCGAACCGTCCGCGGGACGCCGCATCAGGTTCAGCGCGCCCTTCGCGTGGGCCTCCCACGCCACGTCGCGTTCGTCGGGGGAGAAGGCCATCAGGTGGTCGACGTCGGGATCCGACGTGAGCCGGCTCGGCGCCCCGCCGGCCAGCGCCTGCAGCCACACGTCGACGTTGCCGTCGACGGGATCCTTGCGCGAGAACCCGAGCCAGCGGCCGCCGCGCGAGAGGGTCACCTCTTCGTACTCGCCCTCGGGCCCCGCGCTGCCGGTCGGCTTGCCGTCGCGAGCGAACCAGGTGAGACGCGACAACTGCCTGGCGCCCACGATGAAGCTCAACGCGCCGCTGGCGCCGCCCGCGAAATCGTCGGCGCCGACGTTCTGCGCCACCGGGAACGGCTCGCCGACGAGGGTCATCGCGGACGAATCGAAGCGCTGCGCCAGCAGCATGTTCGCCTCACGTCGCACGATCAGGTCGCTGCCGACGAACGTCGCGACCGACTGTTCGCCGGGATAGAGCAGCCGACGGGCCGTGCCGTCGAGCCGGGCCACGTAGACGCCGGTGGCCCCGCCGAACTGGCTGAACAGCAGGCACCGCCCGTCGGGGGAGACCGCGAGCCCGTCGAGCTGGGCCTCGCGAAAGGCCTCCGACGCAAAGCCGTTCGCCGGGCGCAGCGAGCCGCCCGCGGCTGGCACGCGCTGGAGGCCCTCGCCGGTCACCGCCAACAGGAGGTCGCCGTCTCGCAGCCACACGCCGCTGCGCGCGTTGGCCGCGACGATCGGCGACACCGGGCCGCCGCCGGTCGCGACGCGACGCAGCTGGCCCTGCGCCACGAACGCGAGCTGCACGCTGTCGGGCGACCAGAACGCCAGCGTGACGCCGTCGGTGCCGTCGATGGGGCGTGGCGCGGTCTCGCCGAGCTCCCGCGTCCAGAGGCGCGTCACGCCGGCGGCAGCGCCGGCGATCCACGCCAGCCGTCGGCCGTCGGGCGAGGGCAGCGGGGCGGCGAGAAAACGGGTCCCGGGCGGCGGCGGCTCGACAAAGGCCACGGGCCGCGGCGCCGCCGTGTGCCCGGCGGTGATGATCGCCACCCCCGTCGTCACCGCACCGGCGATCAGCGCCCCCAGCGCCCACGGCCACACCCGCCGGCCACGGGCCCGCGGCGCGGCCTCGACCGCGACGACGTCGTCGTCGACCAGCGACCACGCGTCGCCGACGTCGCGTAGGCGCCGGCGCGGGTCCTTCTCCAGGCAGCGGCCGATCAGCCGGCGCCACGGCTTCGGAACCGGCGACAGGTCGGGCTCCCGGGTCAGGACCGCCGCGATCACGTCGCTGGTCGTCTCGGCGGCGAACAAGCGGCGGCCCGTCAGCATCTCGTACAGCACCACGCCGAACGCCCAGATGTCGGCGCGCCTGTCGACGGCCTTGCCGCGGGCCTGCTCCGGGGACATGTAGGCCGCCGTCCCGAGGATCATCCCGGCCTCGGTGCCCTGGCGCGTCATCGTGGGGGAGTGCGAGAGCTCGGGCGCGCCAATCCCGGAGCCGTCGCTCGCGCAGGCCTTGGCGAGGCCGAAGTCGAGGACCTTGACCTTGCCGTCGGGGGTCACCTTGACGTTCGCCGGCTTGAGGTCGCGGTGGACGATGCCCTTCTCGTGGGCCTCCTCGAGGCCCTCGGCGATCTGCCGCGCGATGGCGATCGCCTCCGCGACGGGGATCGCGCCGCGCTCGAGCCGAAGGGCGAGGTCCTCGCCTTCGACGAGCTCCATCGCGAGGAAGTGGGCGGTTGCGCCGTCCGGGAGCGCCGCGCTCTCGAAGCCGTAGACGTGCGCGATGTTCGGGTGGTTGAGCGACGCGAGCAGCCGCGCCTCACGCTCGAAGCGCCCGCGCCGTTCGGGGTCCTGCGCGAAGGCGGCGGGCAGGACCTTGAGCGCGACCTCGCGCCCGAGCTTCGCGTCTTTCGCCCGATACACCTCGCCCATGCCACCGGCGCCCAGTGGTCCGGTGACGTCGTAGGTGCCCAGACGGCTGCCCGCAGACAGGCCCAGCTTCGCGCCTCCTCAGTTGTGTGTGAAGCACGCGATTCTACCCGGTCGGCGGGACCGGCGCGAGGCGACCCGGGGTTCTTGTACACTCGCGTCCCTGGACCCATGCCACACGTCATCGAGACGGCCACCACCGGTCGCGCCAAGTGCCGGGGCTGCGGCGAGAAGCTCGCCGCCGGCGTGCTGCGCTTCGGCGAGCGCCTGCCCAATCCGTTCGGCGAGGGCGACACCACGCACTGGTTCCACCTCGACTGCGCCGCGTTCAAGCGCCCCGAGCCGTTCCTCGAGGCGCTGGCGACGAGCCCCGAGCCCCCGGCGGGCGTCGCAGACCTGGAGGCGGAGGCCCGGCGCGGCGTCGAGCACCGGCGGTTGCCCCGCATCGACGGCGGCGGGCGCGCGCCGACGGGCCGGGCCGCGTGCCGCCACTGCCGCGAGGCGATCGAGAAGGACGCCTGGCGGATCGCGCTCGTCTACTACGAGGACGGGCGTTTCGCGCCGTCCGGCTACGTCCACGCGCGCTGCGCGCCGGGCTACTTCGAGACGGCCGACGTGCTCGCGCGGGTGAGCCGGTTCTCTCCTGCTCTTGGCGACGGGGAGCTGGGGCAGCTCCGCGACGAGCTCGCCGCCGCGGGGCCCTCGTAGCCGCCGCGGCCTCGCCGCAGACTACAATTCCCCGTCGATTCCCGACGGAACACGGAGGCTGCCTCGTGCGCGAACTCTACCCGCCGATCGAGCCGTTCGCCCACGGCTTCCTGAAGGTCTCGGACCTGCACACGATCTACTGGGAGCAGGCCGGCACGAAGGGCGCCCCGAACGCGCTGTTCCTGCACGGCGGGCCGGGCGGCGGCCTCGACCCCGACTACCGCCGCTACTTCGACCCGAAGCGCTGGCAGCTCACGCTGTTCGACCAGCGCGGCAGCGGCCAGAGCACGCCGAACGCGGAGTTGCGCGAGAACACCACCTGGGACCTGGTGGCCGACATCGAGCGGCTGCGCGAGCGGCTCGGGATCGAGCAGTGGCTGGTGTTCGGCGGCAGCTGGGGCAGCACGCTGGCGCTCGCCTACTCCGAGACGCACCCCGAGCGCTGCAGCGCCCTCGTGCTGCGCGGGATCTTCCCGCTGCGGCGCAAGGAGCTGCTCTGGTTCTACCAGGAGGGCGCGAGCTGGCTGTTCCCGGACGCCTGGGACGAGTACTTGAAGCCGATCCCGGAGGTCGAGCGCGGCGACCTGATGGGCGCCTACTACCGGCGGCTGACCTCGCCCGACCCGGCCGTGCGCCGCGAGGCCGCCCGGGCCTGGTCGGTCTGGGAGGGCACGACCAGCAAGCTGTACGTCGACCCGGCCTACGTCGAGCACTACGGCGGCGAGGGGTTCGCCGACGCCTTCGCGCGCATCGAGGCCCACTACTTCGTCCACGGGGGCTGGCTGCGCAGCGACTCGCAGCTGCTCGACGACGCGTCGAGGATCGCGCACTTGCCGGGTGTCATCGTGCAGGGCCGCTACGACGTGGTCTGCCCGGCTGCCAGCGCCTGGGAGCTGCACAAGCGCTGGCCGAAGGCGAAGCTGGTGATCGTCCCCGACGCCGGCCACAGCATCAAGGAGCCGGGGATCCTCAGCGCGCTGGTGCAGGCGACCGACGACTTCGCAGGTTAGACTCGGGCAACCGGGGCTCGCAGGAGGGACCATGCGCAGGACGCTCGCGTTGGCCGTGGGAATGCTGTCGCTCGCCGCGCTTGGCGCGGCGGAGCCGAAGGACACGCGCGGCGGCGGCCGGGTCGGCGTCGATCTGATCGCGGCCCCGTCGTTCGGTTTCGGCGTGCCGATCCGCCTGACGAGAAACCTCACCCTGCGCGCCACGCTCGGCTTCGGCTCGTCCGTCTCGAACGGCGCGGCCTGGAACCTCGGCAGCGACCTGCGCTACACCTTCCGGCCCGAGTCCGAGCTGAGCCTGTACGCGGCCGTGCAGGCGTGCTATCTCCACGCGGGCAGTTCCCTGTCGCCCTACGGCAGCGCTTCGGCCTACGGCAGCTCCGCGGCGAGCACCAGCCCGGTCGTGTACCAGCAGGCCGCGAACGGGGCGCTGTACAGCGGCGGCGTCGGCGTGCAGCGCCGCCTCGGCCGGACGACCACGATCTGGGCCGAGGGCCGCTACGGGCGGATGACGTCGAGCGGCGTCTACGACTCCTGGGGGATGTGGGGCGTCGGCGGGCAGAACTCGCTGTCGTTCGCGCTCGGCGCGACGTTCGGCCTGCGTTAGCCGCGGCCCTTCACAGCGGGCAGCTGCCGTCGCCGGTCGGGTCGGCGAGGCGCTCGAGCGCCCGCGCGCGCTCGAGCGTGAGCTGGCGGCGCGCGATGGCGAGGCAGATCGTGTCCGCCCAGCGGTGGACGCGGCCCGGGTTGAGCACCGCCTGCAGCAGGTCGAGTTGCGCCTCGCGGAACTCGAGCCAGGCCTTCTGCGCCCGCCGCAGGCCGCCGCCGGCGCCGTGCGGTTCCAGCTTCGCGAGCGCCGAGACGAGGGCGGCTCCCATGCGCGCGTCGGCGCGCTCGACCTCGCGCGCCCAGCAGCCGGCCACGTCGCTGTTGCCGACGGCGGAGGCGCAGGGGTCCGGCTCGTCCGCGGCCTGCGCCAGGGCCGGCGTGCCCGCGGCGAGCAGCGCGGCGCACGCCAGAGCGGCGGCGGCCCAGCGGCCGGTGCGGCGGCGAGCGGGCCGCCGGCTCACAGGGGGCCCGGCGTCTTCGGGTACAGCTCCTCGAACTCCGGCTCGCCGTGCACCAGCGCGAGGTCGGGGTCGCGGCGCGCCCAGTCGGGGTCCCGGAACCCCGCGTCCCAGGCCTTGCGGATCGCGCCGAGCGCCTCCGGCTTCTTGCCGAGCTGGCAGAAGACGCAGGCGGCGTTGTAGAGCACGATCGCCTCGTTCGGCCGGAGCGAGATGGCGAGGCTCGCCTCGCGCTCGGCCGCCTCGACCTGGCCCAGGCTCGCGTAGTCGCCGGCCAGGAGCGTCCGCGCCCGAGCGTCCTCCGGCACCGTTCGCACGTGGGTCTCCAGCGCCTGGATCTCGCGCTGGCGCATCTTGTCGAGGGCGTCCTTCTTGCTCAGGGCGCCCAGCGCGTTCGTGATGGGGACGTAGACGTTGTAGTCCCCGCCGCTCGCCTCGAGCGCGGCGTCGCCCAGGCGCACCACCTCGTGGTACTGGCCGGAGGCGAACAGCGCGCGCAGCAGCAGGTAGTAGGCGCCCTCGGTGTCGGGCTTCCTCTCGATCACCTGGCGCACGAGCGAGACGGCCTGGTCGTACTGCCCCTCGGCGTAGAGGATCCAGCCTTCCGCCACCAGCACCTCGGGCAGGTCGCGGCGGATCGCGGAGGCCTTCTGGGTGGCCGACACCGCGCGGCCGATCCAGCCCTGCGCGCGCTCGTAGTGGTAGTGGAACTGGGCGCAGGCGTTCGCGATCGCCGCGTGGGCGAGCGCGAAGGCGGGGTCGAGGCCGACCGCGTTCTCGAACATCTGCAGCGCGAACTCGAGGTCCTGGCGGGTGAGGCGGCGGGCGAAGCTCTTGCCGCGCAGGTACAGGTCGTAGGCCTGCAGGCTCTCCGTCGGCTTCGAGGCGAGCGCCTGCTCCTCCTGGGGCGAGAGCTGCACGCGCAGCGCCTCGGCGATCTTGCGCGCGATCTCGTCCTGCACCTCGAAGACGTCCGCCATCTCCCGGTCGTAGCGCTCGGACCACAGCGGGAAGTCGGTCTGGGTGTCCACGAGCTGCGCCGTGATGCGCAGGCGCTGGCCCGCCCGGCGCAGCGTGCCGGTGAGCACGCAGGAGGCCTTGAGCTGCTGGCCGATCTGCACCGGGGTCACCGGCTTGTCGCGGTAGGCGAGCACGGTGGGGCGCGAGAAGATGCGCAGGCCGCGGATCTTCGACAGCTCCGTGATGATGTCCTCGGTGACGCCGTCGCGCAGGTACTCGTCCTCCTTCACGCCACTGAGGTTCTCGAAGTACAGCACGGCCACCGACCGCTCGGCGGCCTTGACCGCGCCGCTGCGCGCCCCCTCGACCTCCGCCGCGCGCCGCCCGCCCGAGTCGGTGTCGCGCTTCAGGCGCATGAGGTCCGTCTTGAGGTCGGTGGCGGTCTGGTAGCGCAGGTTGCGGTCCTTCTCGAGCGCCTTGCCCAGGATGCGGGAGAGGTCGCCGGGGAGGGCCGGGTTCGCCTGCGCCAGCGGGACCGGCTCCCGGTTCAGGATGGCGTCGAACACGACCGCGGAGGTCTCTCCCTGGAAGGGCAGCGCCCCGCACGCCATCTGGTAGAGCACCGTGCCCAGCGAGAACAGGTCGGTCCGCGAGTCCGTCAGCTGGCCGCGGGCCTGCTCGGGCGACATGTAGGACACCGTTCCCATCGCCGTGCCCGCGCTCGTGAGCTCGCTCGCCCGGATCGCGGTGGGCGCCTCGGAGTGCTCGCCCCCGGGGCCCGGGCGTGTCCGCTCGATCTTGGCCAGACCGAAGTCGAGGATCTTGGCCTGGCCGCGCGGGCTGACGAAGATGTTCGCGGGCTTGAGGTCGCGGTGCACGATCCCCTTGGCGTGGGCCGACTCGAGAGCGTCGGCGATCTGGATCCCCAGGTCCAGCAGCGGGAGGACGTCGACGGGCCCGCGCCGGATCCGTTCGGCGAGCGTCTCGCCCTCCAGGAGCTCCATGGCGATGAAGTGCTGGCCCTCGTGCTCGTCGATCGCGTGGACCGTGCAGATGCCGGGGTGGTTGAGCTGCGAGGCGGCCTTGGCCTCGCGCTGGAAGCGCTCGAGCGAGGCGCTGTCCCGCGCCAGCTCCGGGGGCAGGAACTTGAGGGCGACCCTGCGGCCGAGCTTCGTGTCCTCGGCCTCGTACACGACGCCCATGCCGCCGCTGCCCAGCTTCGAGGTGATGCGGTAGTGGGAGACGGCCTGCCCGATCATCGCGCCCCCGCCGGTCCGGCCCCGCCGTCCATGGCCTCGGCCGGGTAGAGCCGCTCGAACTCGGGCTCGCCGTGGAGGAGCGCGAGGTCGGGGTCGCGGCGCACCCAGTCGGGGTCGATGAAGCCGGCCTCCCAGGCCTTGCGCAGCGCCGCGAGCCCGTCCTGCTTGCGCTCGATCTGGCAGAAGACGCAGGCGGCGTTGTAGAGCACCGTGGCCTCGTTGGGCCGCAGGGTGATCGAGAGGTTCGCCTCGCGCACCGCGTCCTCGACGCGGCCCATGGCGGCGTAGTCGCCGGCCAGGACGCTGCGCGCGCGGGCGTCCTCGGGCACCGTCTTGAGGTGGTTCTCGAGGGCGAGGATCTCGCGCTGGCGCATGTTGTCGAGGGCGTCCTTCTTGCCCAGCGCCCCGAGCGCGTTCGTGATCGGGACGTAGACGTTGTAGTCGGTGCCGCTCGCCTCGAGCGCCGCGTCGGCCACAGCCGCCACGTCCTGGTAGCGCCCGGCCGCGAAGAGGGCGCGCAGCATGAGGTAGTAGGCCCCCTCGGTGTCGCGCTTCCGCTCGACCGCTTCCTGCGCCACGTGGGCGGCCTCCTCGTACTGCGCCTGGGTGTAGAGGATCCAGGCCTGGGCCACCTTCACCTCGGGCAGGTGGGGCTGCAGCGCGATCGCCTTGCGCGAGGCGTCGCGCGAGCGGTCGAGCCACTTGCGCTGGCGCTCGTAGTTGTAGTGGTACTGGGCGCAGACGTTCGAGATGGAGGCCCAGGCGAGAGCGAAGTCGGGGTCGAGCGAGACCGCGTTCTCGAACATCTGCAGCGCGAACTCGAGGTCCTGGCGCGTGTGGCGCCGGGCGTAGCTGCGCCCGCGCAGGTACAGGTCGTAGGCCTGCAGGTTCTCCGTCGGCCGGCTCGCGAGCGCCTGCTCCTCCTGGGGCGATAGCTGCACGCGCAGCGCCTCGGCGATCTTGCGCGCGATCTCGTCCTGCACCTCGAAGACGTCCGCCATCTCGCGGTCGTAGCGCTCCGACCACAGCAGCGAGTCCGACGCCGCGTCCACCAGCTGCCCGGTGATGCGGAGACGGTTGCCTCCCCGGCGGATGCTGCCGGCCAGGACGCACTCGGCCTTCAGCTGCTGGCCCACCTGCGCGGTGGCCACCGGCTTGTCCCGGAACGGGAGCACCGCCTGCCGGGACAGCACCTTGAGCCCCTTGATCTTCGACAGCTCCGTGATGATGTCCTCGGTGACGCCGTCGCGCAGGTACTCGTCCTCCTTCACGCCGCTGAGGTTCTCGAAGTAGAGGACGGCGACCGATCTCTCCGCGGCCCGGCGGGGCCCGCTGCGCGACTCCACGAGCTCGCTCGCGCGCCGGCTGCCCGAGTCGGTGTCGCGCTTGAGGCGCAGAAGGTCGGTCTTGAGCTCCGTCGCGGTCTGGCAGCGCAGGTTGCGGTCCTTCTCGAGCGTCTTCGACAGCAGCCGCGCGAGCTCGGCCGGCAGCGCGGGGTTGAGCTGGGTGACGGGCGGGGGCTCGCGGTTCAGGATGGCCTCGAACACCACGGCCGAGGTCTCCCCCTGGAAGGGCAGGGCCCCGGTCGCCATCTGGTAGAGCAAGGTGCCCAGCGAGAAGAGGTCGGTGCGCGCGTCGGTGAGCTGGCCCCGCGCCTGCTCGGGGGACATGTAGGACACGGTCCCCATCGTCGTGCCGGCGGAGGTGAGCTCGCTCGGCTGGATCGCCGTCGGCGCCTCGGAGTGCTCGCCGCCACCGGCCGGCCGCGCCCGTTCGATCTTCGCCAGGCCGAAGTCCAGGATCTTGGCCTGCCCGCGCGGGGTGAGGAAGACGTTCGCGGGCTTGAGGTCGCGGTGCACGATGCCCTTGGCGTGCGCCGACTCGAGCGCGTCCGCGATCTGGATCCCGAGCTCGAGCAGCGGGGCGAGCTCGACGGCTCCCCTGCGGATGCGCTCGGCCAGCGTCTCGCCCTCCAGCAGCTCCATAGCGATGAAGTGCTGTCCCTCGTGCTCGTCGATCTCGTGGACGATGCAGATGCCCGGGTGGTTGAGCGCGGAGGCCGCCCGCGCCTCGCGCTGGAAGCGCTCGAGCGAGGGCGCGTCGTGGGCGAGCTCCGGCGGCAGGAACTTGAGCGCCACGTGCCGGCCGAGCTTCGTGTCCTCGGCTTCGTAGACGACGCCCATGCCACCGCTGCCGAGCCTCGCCGTGACGCGGTAGTGCGAAACCGTGCGACCGATCATTCAGTTGGTCTCCTGGAGACTGGGCATCGTATGGCGGCACGGACGGGTCGTCAACGCGCCGTCCGCGCCCGCGCCGCGCGGGCAGCCGCCTCGCACGTTGACCGGGCGGAGCCGTCGGATCACCATCACGCATGGGCGAGGCAGCGGACGTCTATCGGCGCTTGCAGCAGCACCTCGACGACCTCCCGATCGGCTTCCCGGCCACCGAGTCGGGCGTGGAGCTGAGGATCCTGGCGCGCCTGTTCACGCCCGAGGAGGCGGCGCTCGCGCTGCGCCTGTCGGCCCTGCCCGAGCCGGTCGAGACGATCGCCGGCCGCGTCGGCGACAGGGCGCCGGCGGACCTGGCGGCGTCGCTCGAGGGCCTGTCGAAGAAGGGCGCGATCTTCGGCGTGGGCCGCCCCGGAAGCAGGCGCTACGCGAAGGCGCCGCTGGCGATCGGCATCTACGAGATGCAGGTCGACCGCCTGACGCGCGAGCTGCAGCAGGACTTCGAGCAGTACGCGAGGGAGGACTTCGGCCGGGCCTTCCTCGGCGGCAAGACGAAGCAGATGCGGACCGTGCCGGTGAACGCCCGCTTCGTCGCCGACCGCGTGGTCGGCCGCTACGACGACGCGCGCGACCTGCTCGCGAAGGGCACGGGGCCCTGGGCCGTGATGAACTGCGTCTGCCGCCAGGGCCGCGAGCTGGTCGGCGAGCCGTGCCGGCAGACCGCCGTCCGCCGCACCTGCCTGGCGATCGGGCCCGCGGCGAAGAGCACGATCGCCTCGGGCGCCGGGCAACCGGCCACGCGGGACGAGGTGCTGGCGCTCGTGGAGCGGGCCGAGGCGGAGGGCATGGTGCTGCAGCCCTCGAACACCCGCGAGCCCGTCTTCATGTGCTTCTGCTGCGGTTGCTGCTGCGGGGTCCTGCGCACGGCCAGGCAGTTCCCCCGGCCGGCGGAGTACGTCAGCTCGAACCACCACGCGCACGTCGACGGGCAGCTCTGCACGGGCTGCGAGGCGTGCCACGCCCGCTGCCCGATGGAGGCGCTGCGCACGAGCGAGGGCACGAGCGAGGTCGACCGCGACCGCTGCATCGGCTGCGGGGCCTGCGTGAGCAGCTGCCCGACCGAGGCGATCCGGCTGCGGCCGAACGCGAGCCAGGTCGTCCCGCCCAAGGGCCTCGCGACGCTCTACGCGCGGATCAGCGTCGAGCGCTTCGGCCTGCTCGGCACCGCGCGCCGGCTCGGCCGGGCCCTGCTGCGCAGGCCGGTGTGAGCGGGCCCTTCGGCTAGCGCCCGGCCGCCACCAGCGCCGGCTCCCGCCGCTCGCCGACCTGCTGGCGCCACATGGCGTAGTAGAGCCCCTTGCGCTCGAGCAGGTCGTCGTGGCGCCCCTGCTCCACGATGCGGCCGCGCTCGAGCACCAGGATCCGGTCGGCGTGCATCACGGTCGACAGGCGGTGCGCGATCAGCACCGTCATCCCGCTGTGGTCGTGGGCGACGTCGCGGATCGTGCGCGCGATCTCCTCCTCCGTCAGCGAGTCGAGCGAGGAGGTGGCCTCGTCGAACACGAGCAGCTGCGGGCGGCGCAGCAGGGCGCGCGCGATCGAGAGCCGCTGCTTCTCGCCCCCGGAGACCTTCACGCCGCCCTCGCCGATCAGCGTGTCGAGCCCGCGGTCGGCCCGGGCGAGCAGGCCCTCGCAGGCCGCGCGCGCCAGCACCTCGAGGCACTCGGGGTCGCTGGCGCC